>NZ_JBHVQU010000025.1:0-40483 GCF_042886655.1 Peribacillus sp. NPDC058002
GCATCTATATAAAGCGACACAGGGTGATGTTAAGACACTGGATTCGGCTGATATGATTTTTTATAACGGTGTGCATCTTGAAGGGAAAATGACGGGTATATTTGAAATGATGAGCAAGGATAAACCGACGATTGCCGTAACGGAGGCCTTCAAGGAGAACCAACTTCGCAAAGTGAGTGCATCGGAACATGATCCCCACGTATGGTTTGATGTAAAGCTTTGGATCGTTGCGGCGGAGGCAGTGGAGA
The DNA here is from genome assembly GCF_042886655.1 of Peribacillus sp. NPDC058002. NCBI lineage: Bacteria > Bacillati > Bacillota > Bacilli > Caryophanales > Bacillaceae > Peribacillus > Peribacillus sp. NPDC058002. The sequence continues at coordinate 249 of NZ_JBHVQU010000025.1, forward strand.
AAGAATTGATTGCCAATGATCCGGACCATGAAGCAGAGTTTCGCGAAAATTATGAAGAGTACGCTCTGCAATTGGAGGAACTTGATAAATATGTTCAATACGAAATTAATAAAATACCAAAAGATCAGCGGGTGCTCGTTACAGCACATGATGCTTTTGGATACTACGGTCAGTCATACGGCCTGGACGTAAGAGGGCTCCAAGGGATCAATACATTATCGGAATATGGATCAAAAGATGTGACGGATATGCGGAACTATCTTGTGAAGAACAAAATTAAAGCGATTTTCATTGAGTCAAGCGTACCAAGGAAGGCCATCGAGGCTGTCATTCAAGGCGCAGGTAAGCAGGGTCACAACGTGGAAATCGGCGGTGAATTGTTCTCGGATGCCATGGGTGAAAAAGGGACGGAAGAAGGAACGTATATCGGAATGGTCCGTCATAATACCGATACAATCGTCCGTGCTTTGAAATAAGGGGGAGAAACTATGAATCTAGCAGCTTTGAAGGTCGAGAGTTTAACGATTGCTTATCACAAGAAGCCTGTTATCGAAGATGTCTCATTTGAGGTGCCGGAAGGGAATTTAATCGGGATCATTGGCCCCAATGGAGCAGGGAAGTCGACATTGATAAAGGGGATACTCGAATTGATCCCCAAAATATCAGGGCAAATAACAATAAGGGGTTCTACTTATAAATCGATGAGGAAGAGTATCGGCTATGTACCACAACGGGAGTCAGTGGATTGGGATTTTCCGACCAACGCACTCGATGTCGTGATGATGGGCAGATATGGTCATCTCGGATGGTTGAAGCGACCAGGTAAGTCCGAAAGGCAGAAGGGGATGGAGTGCCTGGAAAAGGTAGGGATGTCTGAATATGCTAACCGCCAGATCAGCCAGCTATCAGGTGGACAGCAGCAACGGATATTCCTGGCCCGTGCATTGGCACAGGAAGCGGATATTTATTTTATGGATGAACCGTTCGTAGGGGTGGATGCCGCAACTGAGAAAGCAATCATACAATTGCTGATGGAATTGAAGGAAAAAGGCAAAACCGTTCTAGTTGTGCACCATGATCTATCGACCGTGAAGGAATATTTCGACTGGACGATGTTATTGAATAAAAAGGTGATGAAAATAGGTCCGACGGAGGAAGTATTCATTCCAGAACACTTACAGGCAACATATGGAGGCCGTTTAGCGATACTATCAGACACGAAATCCGGCCTTTTATTAAAATGAGGTGTACATGATGAACATGCTGGATATTATTACTGATCCAAATACAAGCTGGATATTGCTTGGCACGATGTTCCTCGGATTAAGCAGCGGGGTCATCGGCAGTTTTGCCTACCTCAGAAAGCAGTCTTTGCTTGGCGATACGCTCGCACATGCAGCGTTACCCGGTATCTGTGTCGCCTTCATTTTAACTGGAGTGAAATCCACTTCTTATTTTCTAATAGGTGCGGCCCTGGCTGGCTTAGTTGCTGTCTTCTTGATCAGTGTGCTTACGAGATACAGTAAGATCAAGCAGGATGCGGCCTTGGGAATTGTCTTATCTTCCTTCTTTGGCTTCGGAATTATCATGCTTACACAGATTCAGCAGAGTGAGTATGGAAACCAGAGTGGATTGGATACCTTTTTATTCGGGCAGACGGCGTCAATGGTCATGTCCGATGTATATATGATGATGACTGTTTCCTTTATTCTCATTTTCACTTGTACCGTATTTTTTAAAGAATTCAAATTACTGTCTTTCGACCCTGGGTTTGCTAAGGGGATGGGATTGCCGGTTGTTTTTCTGGATTATTTCATCATGATGCTGATCGTGGCAGCTGTGGTGATCGGTATCCAGGCTGTAGGTGTCGTATTGATGGCATCTTTACTGATCACGCCTGCGGTTTCTGCGAGGTATTGGACTGAGCGGCTTCATATCATGGTCATCCTGTCTGGCATATTCGGAATGTTGAGCGGGGTGTCTGGAACGTTGATCAGTACATCGGTCAATGATTTGCCAACAGGACCGTTAATTGTCTTATCCGCGACAGTATGGTTTTTCTTTTCCTTGCTTTTTGCACCTAAACGAGGAGTGCTTTCATCTATATGGAGAAGGGGATCGACGAAAAAGAAATATTCTCTCGAACAGAATAGAAGGAAAGGGAGCCACTCATCATGAATGATTTTTGGATTATTTTAGTCGGGGCATTGGTGGCGGGTGCTTGCAGTGTATTGGGATGTTTTTTGATAGTCAGGAAAATGACGTTGATTGGGGATGCCATCAGTCATTCCATTTTGCCTGGAATCGTATTTGCATTTTTAATAACCGGGACTCGTGACTCTGTTCCGATGCTGATAGGGGCAGCTGCGCTCGGCTTGCTCACCGTATTCTTGATCCAGCTTTTCCAATCGTCGGGCGTTCAATCTGACGCAGCGATCGGGATTGTATTCACTTCCCTTTTTGCAACGGGGATCGTACTCGTGAGCTTGTATACGCAACAAATAGATTTTGACCTGGAACATGTCCTTTATGGCGAAATAGCCTATACTCCCTGGAACACGATGACAATCGCGGGAATCGAAGCTGGACCAAAAGCTGTTTGGATTGTCGGCAGTTGCTTTATCCTGAACCTCATACTGATCTTCCTTTTCTTCAAACAGTTTAAACTCGTGTCATTTGATCCATTACTTGCGGCTGCAATGGGAATTCCTGTACTGTTCTTTCATTACTTATTGATGAGCCTCATTTCACTGACAACTGTAGCTTCTTTTGATAGCGTAGGTTCCATTTTAGTAGTTGGAATGCTCATCATACCCGCGGCGACGGCTTATCTGCTGTCAGACCGTTTAAGCCGTATGATATGGATCAGTATCGGGGTCGGGGTGCTAAGTTCCGTCATCGGCTACTTTTCAGCCACCATTTTGGATGCCTCGATCTCAGGTTGCATGGTGGGATCGGCCGCCATATTATTCGGATTGGCCTTTTTCTTTTCCCCAAGCCATGGATTGATCAGCAGATTGCTGAAACGAAGAAAATCAAAGGAATCACATGCATAGTTCCCCCTGTCCCCTACGGGCTTCATGGAAATAACTCCAAGAAGCCTTTAAACAATTCTTCGATATAGTTGTGATTTTATTTGTTTAAAGTATAATGAATAAGTGTATTTATAGATGTATCGCAGGAGCCTTTTTAAGGGAGAGTTAAGTATGGAAGAACAAAATAAATTTTCATCTCGAATAGATTTTTCTTTGGTCACAATATTGCTGTTATTATGCGTTGGAAGTTGCTTAGCAATCTATAGTGCCCAAACGACTGGACAGTACGCTGAAAACTTCTTAATTAAACAAATTTTTTGGTATATAGTGGGGGTTGGAATCGTATTAGGGTTCATCACACTGGATTCGGACCAACTGAAAAAAATTTCTTGGTACGCCTATGGATTCGGATTGTTTTTGCTATTTTTGCTGATCATTATGCCAGATAGTATCGTACCTAATATAAATGGTGCAAGAAGCTGGTTCAAAATTCCGGGAGTCGGTTCGATTCAGCCATCGGAATTCATGAAGGTTTTCCTGATTTTGGCTCTAGCCAATGTCATATCGAACCACCATCTCAAAAACACGCTGAAAACGATCCAAACGGATATCTGGCTGCTTATTAAAATCGGTCTTGTGACCGGTGCCCCCTTAATGTTAATCATGCAACAGCCGGATTTGGGTACCGCGCTTGTCATCCTGTCCATCATGCTCGGAATGATTTTCATTTCAGGGGTAACATGGAAGATCCTGCTGCCGATCGTTTCGGGAGGAATTGTCGTCGCTTCAACGGTCCTGTATTTTGTACTTTGGAAGCCGGAGATCCTGGAAAAATATCTAGGGGTAAAATCGTATCAATTCGGCCGTATCTATTCTTGGCTGGATCCATATAATTATGCCAGCTCCGAAGGGTATCACTTAACCAGATCATTACTGGCCATCGGCTCCGGCCAGACCACAGGTAAGGGAATCGGTTCGAGGGAAGTGTATTTGCCTGAGAGCCATTCGGATTTCATTTTCAGCATCATCGGTGAAGAATTCGGCTTCATCGGATCAAGCATCATTATTTCCTTGTTTTTCCTTCTGATTTATCATATTACAAAAACGGGAATGGACACGAAAAATAACTTCTATACATATATCTGTGTTGGTGTTATAAGCATGTTGACGTTCCACGTCTTTCAAAATATCGGCATGACGGTAGGGCTTTTGCCGATTACGGGGATTCCGCTTCCATTCATCAGTTATGGAGGAAGCTCGCTAATGGGGAACATGATGGCCATGGGCTTAATATTCAGCATTCGGTATCACTATAAGAAGTATATGTTTTCAACGGATATCTAAAAATAAAGCCGGCCCCCCATGGGCCGGCTTTACTTGTAGCACAAAAACAAAAGGAGCAGAATTCACCCCCCTCAATGTTCGCTTATTGAATGTTCATTCCAGATGGAAATTGATTTTTATAACCGGAAAATTGTTGATACGATTGGTTTAAGCTTGTTGCTTGCGCCTTTTCTAAACTATACCAGCCTTTTTCGAACATAATGTTATAGAGTTCTCGCTGCATTTCCTGGTTTTCTTTGGAAACGGAGAAAATGTCTTGGAATAATGATTGGTTACTCATCTCATGCAGGGCAACGGAAAGGGAGTTGCAAAAGTACTTTTCAGTTGTGAGCATATCATTTATAAAATCCCTGTCATTCATTTGCGGTGTCTTTGCCACGGGAGATTCAGGATTTTGGACTTTGTTTTCATTGGGCATCAGGAACACTCCTTTACTGGTATTGTTGTTGAACCTGGTTTTGGTCCGGGTTCAAATGTTTCAAAATGGTATCGTAATGGCGCTGATGCATGAGTCCGCACCGATTTAACGCATCAATGATTTGCGGGTCCTTGCACTGTGTGGCAAAAAAATGTGCTTTTTTAACCGCATTAAGATTCCAGGCAAGCATATCGGTTAAGTATAGGCTATCTTTCACCGAAACCATTTCCGGCGGCTGTTTCATAAAGCCGGTGGATTGCTGTTGGCTATTAAACGAATTTTGCTGTTCCATCATTCTACCTCCTTACGTGTTCTTTAAACGAGCTTAATTTTCCCTTCATGATTTTTTTTATTCTTGATTCTAAATATCTGAAAAATGAATTAAATGGTAAAGTAATCTTGTGCATCTATTTTCCAAAATGATTTGGAGGGAAATGCAGATGGAAAGAATTTTGAAAAATCTATTCCTTTTTTTATCCAAGAATAAAGGCATGACAAAGGCAGCGAAAAAATACGGGCTGCGGTTTGGGGCATCTCGTTTCGTGGCAGGGGAATCCTTGGATATGGCATGTGAAGTGATTGCAGATCTTAACCGGAAAGGGCTTGCTGTCACCATCGATTATTTAGGTGAATTCATTGAGGATGAACAAGAAGCAAGGAAGATGGCAGATGAGTGCATCGAAGCGATCCGCATGATCGGCACAAATGAACTGGATTCACAGTTATCACTGAAGCTGACCTCGATGGGCCTGGATGTATCCGAACGAGTAGTAATGAATAACATGCGGAGGATATTAGATGAAGCTAAAGCCCATCGTGTTTTCGTGACGCTTGATATGGAAGATTTTCCGCGCTGTCAGCCGACTTTGGATGTATTCAAAAACCTTAAGTCTGAATATAATGAATTGGGGACTGTCATCCAAGCATATCTGTATCGGACTGAGAAGGATATCGAGGAATTGGATGCATACCAGCCGAATCTAAGACTGGTTAAAGGAGCTTATAAAGAACCGAGGGAAGTGGCCTTTCCCGAGAAAAAAGATGTGGATGAGAATTTCAAGAAAATCATCAAGAAGCATATGCAAAATGGCCATTACACAGCCGTTGCCACACATGATGATAAAATCATTGATTATACGAGGGACTTGGTCAAAGATCAGGGAATTCCCCTGGATCGTTTTGAATTTCAAATGTTATATGGCATCCGCACTGAAAAGCAGCTTGAACTTGCTAAAGAAGGATATAAGGTAAGGGTGTATGTTCCATATGGGACGGATTGGTATGGATATTTCATGCGCCGCCTTGCGGAGAGACCGGCCAATATTGCTTTCGTTTTAAAAGGCCTATTCAAGAAATAGATGCGAGAGCCGCCCCGGAAAAGAGACGGCTGCTCAAATTAAGAAGGATTATCTTTTGAACTGATTGTTCTGGCTGTTCACTTTATTGATTCCATGTTGACGTTCGGCGCCAGGTCCGGCATTGCCTTTAACGCTTGCTGCGCTCACGGCTGCTTTAGAAGGATTATCTTTACGCTTCATTATATAAGTCACCTCCTGCCTGGTTATTTTTAGCTGAATGGAGGAGAAATAACCTAAAGAACCCGGAGAAAAAAATATTTTTTTCCTGTTTAATCATTGCGGAATTTCCAAATATATTCTATATTAGTAATAAGAAAAAATATTCAAATTTTTTTGAATTAAAAATGAATGAGCATTCATTCAATAAAATGCGTAAGGGGGATATAAACTTGGTTCGACAAATACGAAAGGCTGCTGTTCTAGGGTCAGGAGTTATGGGATCAGGGATTGCTGCACACCTTGCTAACATCGGCATTCCGACTTTACTATTGGATATTGTACCTCGTGACCTCACTGAGGATGAAAAGAAAAAGGGACTGACATTAGATAATAAACAAGTACGTAACCGCATCAGCCAAACTGCGATTACGAAACTTTTAAAACAGAAACCAGCTCCGCTTTCGGTTAAGGGGAACATTGCGTTGATCGAGGCGGGAAACCTGGAAGATGATATAAGTCGTTTAAAGGATGTCGATTGGATCATCGAAGTGGTCGTTGAGAAGCTTGAGGTTAAGCAAAGTGTGTTTGCCCAGGTTGATCAGCATCGTAAACCGGGAAGCATCGTTTCATCGAATACATCCGGAATTTCAATCGAAGCGATGGCAGAAGGCCGTTCGGAGGATTTTCAAAAGCACTTCCTGGGAACCCACTTCTTCAATCCGCCGCGTTATCTTAAATTGTTGGAGATCATCCCTACTAAAGCAACTTCACCAGAAGTGCTCGGATTCATGAAACGATTCGGCGAAGATGTACTGGGAAAAGGTGTCGTCGAAGCCAAGGATACCCCTAACTTCATCGCAAACCGCATTGGAACTTATGGATTATTGGTCACTTTGCGTGAAATGCAAAAAGGCGGATACAGTGTTGGTGAGGTCGATTCGGTTACAGGTCCGTTGATTGGGAGGGCTACTAGCGCTACTTTCCGGACACTTGATGTAGTTGGATTGGATACCTTTGCACATGTTGCCAGAAACGTATATGACCAGGTTGATGGAGAAGAAAAAGAGGTTTTCAAAATACCTGATTTCATGAATGAAATGCTTAAAAATGGGTGGCTTGGAAGCAAGTCAGGCCAAGGTTTTTTCTTGAAAAAAGGCAAGGAAATCCTTGAACTGAATCCCGAAACCCTTGAATATGCTGCACGAAAACGATTAAAAACCTCTTCCATCGAAATGGCTAAGCAGGCCAAGGGCTTGGAAAATAAAATGAAATCGCTTGTTTATAGCGAAGACCGTGCCGGCCAATTACTTTGGAATGTTCTGAATCCGGCACTTGTGTATTCTGCCCAGCTGCTTGGGGACATCGCGGATGACATTGTGGCGATCGATCAAGCGATGAAATGGGGCTTCGGATGGTCCACAGGTCCCTTTGAAACCTGGGATGCGATAGGGATAGAAAAATCGGTAGCCCGAATGGAAGCGGAAGGCATCGCCGTTCCGCAATGGGTGAAGGATATGCTCGCTAAAGGCTTCACTTCTTTCTATAAAGAAGAAAATGGCATTGTTCACTATTATGATGATGGTGAATATAAAGAACTTGTCGAAAATCCTAAAGTGATCAATCTTAAAGCGATCAAGAAGCAAAAAGGCGTAATCAAGAAAAACAGTGGTGCAAGCCTGATGGATATTGGCGATGGTGTGGCTCTTCTTGAATTCACTTCACCGAATAATGCAATCGGTCTGGATATCATACAAATGATCAATGCGGCGGTCGACGAAGCGGAAGCGAATTTTAAAGGCCTGGTCATCGGAAACCAAGGAAAGAATTTCTGTGTAGGCGCCAATATTGCAATGATGCTGATGGAAGCGCAGGATGACAATATTCTTGAACTCGATATGGTCATCAGCCAATTCCAAAAGGCGATGCTAAAAATTAAGTACAGTGCAGTTCCCGTAGTGGTTGCCCCGTTTAATATGACACTTGGCGGGGGTGCAGAAGTGTCACTTCCGGCAGCGCGCATCCAGGCAACGACTGAAACATATATGGGATTAGTGGAAGCTGGCGTAGGGTTGATCCCAGGCGGCGGCGGGACTAAAGAACTTTATGTGAAGACGTTGAAGAATATGCCGAAGGGCGTTGACTTCGACTTACAGAAAGTGGCCAACCAAGTATTTGAAGCGGTCGCCATGGCAAAAGTTTCGACATCAGCCGAGGAAGCGAGAGAGAATAATTTCCTTAATATAGCTGATGGAATAAGCGTGAATGCGGATCATCAGCTATATGATGCGAAACAGGCGGTACTTTCCATGCATGAACAAGGTTATACCGCTCCAGCCCGCACAAAGATTCCTGTCGTAGGTGAAACTGGATATGCCACACTCCTATTAGGGGCGGAATCCATGCGCCTTTCAGGATTCTTATCAGATCATGACCTTGTCATAGCCAAAGAGCTTGCATACGTCCTGGCAGGAGGAAAACTCCCATTTGGCACGGAAGTAGATGAACAGTATATCTTGAACCTAGAAAAGCAGGCATTCCTAAAACTGATTTCGACTCCGAAATCCCAGGCAAGGATGCAGCACATGCTTGTTAAAGGTAAACCGCTCCGTAATTGATGAATAGATGATATGGCAAAAAACGAAGATTAATAGATCGATAGCTTAAAAATGAGTAAGGGGGATCCTCATGAAAGAAGCGGTAATAGTAGCTGGAGCAAGGACTCCGGTAGGAAGAGCGAAAAAAGGTTCTCTTGCTAGTGTACGTCCTGATGATTTAGGGGCTCTTGTTGTAAAGGAAACGTTAAAGCGGGCAGGGGATTATGAAGGCACCATAGATGACCTGATTATCGGTTGTGCAATGCCTGAAGCGGAGCAAGGATTGAACATGGCGCGTAACATTGGGGCATTGGCAGGATTGCCTTATTCAGTACCGGCCATAACGATTAATCGTTACTGTTCAAGCGGGTTGCAAAGTATCGCTTATGGAGCGGAAAGAATCATGCTCGGCCAAAGTGATACAGTCATTGCAGGCGGAGCGGAGTCCATGAGCCTTTTGCCTATGATGGGCCATGTAACACGTCCGAACGCGAGGCTTGCGGAAACGGCACCGGAGTATTATATGGGCATGGGTCACACTGCTGAAGCCGTTGCAAAAAAATACGGCATTTCCCGTGAAGATCAAGATGCATTTTCTGTTAGAAGTCATCAAAAGGCTGCTAAGGCCATTGCAGAAGGAAAGTTTTCCGATGAGATCGTACCGGTTGAAGTGACCCTCCGTTCAGTGGGACCAGATCTTAAATTAAAGGAAAAGTCATTTGCTTTTACACAGGATGAGGGCGTTCGTCCAGGTACGACTGCTGAAGTGTTGAAAAAACTGAGACCTGCATTCTCTGTTACAGGATCCGTAACAGCAGGGAATTCATCACAAACGAGTGATGGTGCAGCCGCTGTCATGGTCATGGATAGGGAAAAGGCCTCTTCATTAGGGATGAAACCGATGGGTAAGTTCCTTTCCTTTGCTGTAGCAGGAGTACCGCCTGAAATTATGGGCATCGGACCGATTGCAGCCATTCCTAAGGCTTTGAAACTGGCAGGTCTTGAGTTATCGGATATTGGTCTATTTGAATTGAATGAAGCCTTTGCTTCCCAATCCATCCAAATCATTCGTGAGCTCGGATTGAATGAAGAGATTGTCAATGTAAATGGCGGAGCAATCGCTTTAGGCCATCCACTAGGATGTTCGGGAGCAAAATTGACATTAAGCCTGCTTCATGAAATGAAGCGCAGAAACCAACAGTTCGGAGTCGTGACAATGTGCATCGGCGGCGGAATGGGTGCTGCTGGAGTATTTGAATTATTGGCGTAATCCCACGCCTACCGGAATCTCATGCTTCCGGCGGGCTTACCATCTTAAATACTTAGGAGGAAATAACATGTCAAATCAAACTACAGGTAACCTCATTAAAGGCGGAGCCTTTTTAGTGGAAGATATTACGTATGATCAAGTGTTTACACCGGAAGATTATTCTGATGAGCATAAAATGATCGCCAAGACTGCGGAAGATTTCGTAGTGAATGAAATTCTGCCGCAGGTTGAACATTTAGAAAACCATGAATTTGACCGTTCCGTTAAATTACTGAAGCATGCAGGAGAAATTGGTTTACTTGGTGCTGATGTTCCTGAGGAATACAGCGGATTGGGTCTTGATAAAATCAGTTCGGCATTGATCACGGAAAAAATGGCGCTTGCAGGCGGGTTCGGAATTACACATGGTGCACATGTAGGTATCGGATCTTTGCCGATCGTATTATTCGGGAATGAAGAACAAAAGAAAAAATACCTCCCTTTACTGGCGACAGGTGAGAAGATTGCTGCGTATGCCTTAACGGAACCAAGCTCAGGTTCAGATGCCTTGGGAGCAAAAACGACGGCGAAATTGAATTCGGAAGGAACACACTATATTTTAAACGGTGAAAAACAATGGATTACAAATGCAGGTTTTGCAGATGTCTTCTGTGTATACGCCAAAATCGACGGCGAACAATTCTCGGCTTTCATTGTTGAGCGTGATTATAAAGGCGTATCAACTGGCGCTGAAGAAAAGAAAATGGGAATCAAAAGCTCATCAACACGTACATTAATACTTGAAGACGTACATGTACCAGTCGAAAACCTTTTGGGTGTAGCCGGAAAAGGGCATGTCATCGCTTTCAATATCCTGAATATCGGCCGCTATAAATTAGGCGTTGGTGCGGTCGGCGGATCTAAACGTGCCCTTGAGATTACAGCTGCTTATACGAATCAACGTCAACAGTTCAAAACGAAAATTTCCGATTTTAACTTGACGAAAGAAAAACTTGCAACAATGGCCGCTAAAATTTATGCTGCAGAAAGCTCTGTATATCGCACCGTTGGCCTTTATGATCAAAGACAAAGCAAATTGACGGATGAGCAAGTGAAAGATGGGAAATCAATGGCGGCCGCAGTTGCTGAATATGCCATTGAGTGTTCATTGAATAAATTCTTCGCTTCCGAAGTATTGGATTATGTTACGGACGAAGGCGTACAGCTTCATGGCGGTTATGGTTTCATGCAGGAGTATGAAATTGAAAAAGCATATCGCGATTCCCGTATTAACCGGATCTTTGAAGGTACAAATGAAATCAACCGACTGCTTGTCCCGGGAACTTTTCTGAAGAAAGCACTTAAAGGGGAATTGCCGCTTCTTCAAAAAGCCCAAGGCTTGCAAGAGGAATTAATGATGATGATGCCGGAAGAGCCTGGCGATGAGCCACTGGCACAAGAAAAGATGCTTGTTAGGAACGCTAAGAAAATCGGTATTTTGGCAGCTGGCCTAGCGGCACAGAAATACGGCAAAACTCTTGATCAAGAACAAGAAATCCTCTCAAACATTGCCGATATCGTATCCCTTGCCTATGCAGCTGAATCCGTGGTATTGCGTACGGAAAAAGCTATTGCAGCTACAGGCCTGGAGAAGAACAAACAAAAAGTGCTTTACACTGAAATCTTCGTTCAGGAAGCTTTCAATGAAATAGAACAGCATGCAAAAGAAACGTTAATTGCGGTGGAAACAGGCGATACTCTTCGAATCATGCTTTCGTCGCTCCGCAAGCTGACAAGACACAATCCGATCAATGTCATTGCGAAAAAACGTGAAGCCTCCGTAAAGGTGATCGAAGCGGAAAAATATGCTCTATAAGCAATGAATCAGAATCTGTAAAGGGAATGCCCGTAAAGGCATTCCCTTTATTTCCTTTGATGAAATCGCAACGGAAATTCAAAAGATATTTCGTTGTATTGCGTGCTGAAAACGGGTATTCTATTGATAGGTGGTGAAATGATGGGCTTAACATTATATTGGTACCCAAAATGCGGCACATGCCGTAACGCGAAGAAGTGGCTTGATAATCATGAACTGCAATATGAAGCGATCCATATAGCTGAAAATCCGCCTTCGCGAACAGAAATAGAAAAACTATATAAAATCAGCAATTTGGAATTGAAGAAGTTCTTCAATACTAGCGGTCAAAAATATCGGGAGCTGGGCTTAAAGGATAAGCTGAAAGAAGCTACTGAAGCAGAGATGCTTGATATATTGTCCACGGATGGCATGCTTCTGAAAAGGCCGATTGTTACAGATGGCACTAAAGTGACGGTAGGTTTCAAAGAAGAGCAATTCGAACAGGTTTGGAACTGAAATTTCACAAAATATTTGGTTAATTCCTTACTTAAACACACTATCTACCTTATAATGAAATAGATAAATAAGATGTACATATGGAGGGTTAATAATGACGACAACACCAAAAGAACTTCGTTACACTAAAGAACATGAATGGGTCAAAACGGAAGATGGAACAGTGCGCATTGGGATTACAGCTTTCGCACAGTCCGAGCTTGGGGACATCGTATTCGTTGAGCTTCCGGAAATCGGCGATGAATTGAAAGCGAACGAACCATTTGGAAGTGTTGAATCCGTTAAGACCGTTTCTGAGCTTTATGCACCTATCAGTGGCAAGGTTGTTGAAGTAAACGAAGATTTAAGTGACAACCCTGAATATGTAAATGAGTCTCCTTATGAAAAGGCATGGATGGTCGTGCTTGAACCATCTAATAGCAATGATATTGAAAACTTGATGAGCGCCGAAGAGTATGAGAGTTTAATCAACGGTTAAAAAGAAGGAGAGGGGGGACTGAATAGGCCTGCTCTCTTTTTCATTTTATACAGCGGCAGTTGCGCACATAATTCATGAGATGGAGTGATGACATGGAGTGGGGCGAATTCGATAAAGTGATCATTGTAGAAGGCAGTTCCGATAGAAGAAAAGTTGCCTCCGTTTTAAATGAAGATGTGGAAATAAGATGTACAAATGGGACCATATCATTAACTAAGCTGGATGAATTAGTGGATGAATTGATGGATCGTGATGTTTATCTCCTTTTTGACGCAGATGAATCAGGAGAAAAGCTGCGGAAGCAGTTCCGAAGGGAAATGCCGGAAGCGAACCACCTGTATATTAATAAAATGTACAAAGAAGTGGAAAGCTCACCCGAACATCATATCGCAACTGTGCTACTATCTGCCAATATGAATGTGAAAATGAAATTTTTAAGTCAAAGGGTGAACGACTAATTGATGCAGGAATGGAAAGAAGAAGAGTGTAAGCTTGCTGTTGAAAATGGGGAAACCTTTTGCTTATATTTATATACGCCTTTATGCGGCACTTGTCAGGTCGCCTCCAAGATGCTGACGATATCCTTGGAGCTGTTCCCGGAATTGAAGGCAGGCAAAATGAATATGAACTATGTCCAAGCAATTGCCGAATCATATGAAATCGAAAGTGTGCCCTGTTTATTGCTTTTCAAAAAAGGAAAGCTGCACAAAAAAATATATGCCTTTCAATCCGTTCCTTATTTGTACGGATTGCTTAAGGAAATCAGCTAAGAAACCAATCAGAGCCGTGGTTGGTTTCTTTGTTGCGGACATTTGAATTAAACAAAGAATATTCTAACAATTAATTGACTGATTTATTCTAAAATGATATATTTTGAATTAAGTAATGGCAGAATTTAATAGTTCTTATCAAGAGTGGCGGAGGGACTGGCCCGACGAAGCCCGGCAACCGGTATAATTTTATATACGGTGCTAATTCCAGCAGAGTGTTGGCTCTGGTAGATGAGGTGTGTTCTTGAGACCTCTTCTTGTTGAAGTGGTTTTTTTGTTTATAAAAGGCCAGATATCATATAATTCCAACTAAATCCATAGAAAAAGGTGAAACCATATGTCAGGGAAAAAGTTGCGTTTCGAAACATTGAGTGTTCATGGCGGTCTGCAAACTGATGAAACAGGTGCCCGTGCAGTTCCTATCTACCAAAGCAATGCATACTTGTTCAAAGACACCGACCATGCAGCGAATTTATTTGGCCTAAAGGAGAATGGCTATATATATACACGGCTTCATAATCCCACGGTCAGCGTTTTTGAGGAAAGAATGGCCTTATTGGAAGGTGGCATCGGCGGATTGGCAACAGCAAGTGGAATGGCTGCCATCTCACTTTCAATCCTGAACATTGCCGCTGCAGGTGATGAGATTGTTTCAGCCTCTACATTATATGGCGGTACTTATAACCTTTTTGAAAATACTCTTCCTAAATATGGGATCAAAGTGAAGTTCGTTTCTCCCGATGATCCTGAAAATTTCAAAAGGGCGATTACGCCAAGAACTAAAGCCATTTTTGCCGAAACGATCGGTAATCCAAGTTTGAGGGTGCTTGATATTGAAGCGGTGGCGAAAATCGCCCATGAAGCCGGCATACCTTTAATCATTGATAATACCTTTGCAACACCATATCTTTGCAGACCAATTGATTTTGGCGCGGACATCGTCATCCATTCCGCTACAAAATGGCTTCTGGGAAATGGAACGACACTAGGCGGTGTCATCGTGGATGGAGGGAAGTTCGATTGGAACTCGCCAAACTACCCTGGCTTCACGGAGCCTGACCCAAGTTACGACGGTCTGGTATACGCCGAGGCAGTTGGACCTGCCGCATTCATAACGAAAGCCCGAGTCCAGTTACTTCGTGATTTAGGCCCTGCGCTAAGTGCCCAAAGTGCATTCCAGTTTACGCTTGGACTTGAAACGCTGCATGTAAGGATGAAAGAGCATCTATCAAACACCAAGTCTGTCATTGAATATTTAAAAAACCATCCTGCCGTGACTTGGGTTTCGCATCCTGGTGATGAGGATCATCCCGATAAGGCCCTTGCGGATAAATATTTGCCTAAGGGAGCTGGATCTGTCGTGACTTTTGGAATACAAGGTAATCGCGAAGCTGGGGCAAAACTTATCAATTCGGTGGAATTATGGTCCCATGTGGCGAATGTAGGGGATGCGAAGAGCTTGATCATCCACCCAGCCAGTACGACCCATCAACAATTGAATGAGGCGGGTCTTGCGAAAGCGGGTGTAAGTGCCGATCAAGTCCGTTTATCAATTGGGATTGAAAATGTAGACGACTTAATAGAAGATTTAGAGCAGGCAATTGAAAAAGCGACGAATATCGTCTCCTTGACTTCCAAAACGCTTTAAGCAAAGTTCCTGTTCATCCTTGAACTAGAAATAATATACATTGCGCTCCTTTTTTATCTATGATAAAATTTCTCCATACTAAAGAACTTAATGATGTACAAATATTCTATATATTAGCTCTTATCAAGAGAGGTGGAGGGATGTGCCCGATGAAACCCGGCAACCGACAAGGAGATTTCCTTGGAAAGGTGCCAATTCACACAAAGTTTAATTACTTTGGAAGATGAGAGAAAGGCCTGTTTCTTCACCTGCCTTTCTGCTCATGCAGAAAGGTTTTTTCTGTTTTAATGGGGAAAACATGTGCATGATATGAGAAACAGACTAATAATGTAAAGAAATCAACTAAGTTCATAGGTTTTATTGGATAAAAGAGGTGAGGATTAATGATTACATTGACGAAAGTCAGTAAGCTGTTCCGAACAGGAAAAGGAAACAGTGAGACGATCAAGGCTGTAAATAATGTGAATGTTGAAATAAATAAAGGCGAGATTTTCGGTATCATCGGTTACAGTGGAGCGGGGAAAAGTACTTTGATCAGAATGCTCAATGGATTGGAAACTCCTACAGAGGGATCCGTTGTGGTGGCTGAGAAGGAAATTTCAAAAATTAAAGGGGCTCAGCTCCGTAAGGCCCGTCAAGAAATCAGCATGATTTTCCAACATTTCAATCTATTATGGTCAAGGACCGTTCAGGAAAATATTTCTTTCCCATTGGAAATTGCAGGAGTTTCTAAAACTGAACGAACCAATCGTGTGAACGAGTTGATCAAGTTAGTCGGACTGGAAGGCAGGGAAAAGGCCTATCCTTCACAATTAAGCGGAGGGCAAAAGCAAAGGGTGGGAATAGCCAGGGCTCTGGCAAATGACCCTAAAGTGCTGCTGTGTGATGAAGCGACATCTGCCTTGGATCCACAGACTACCGACTCCATACTCGAATTGCTTGTTGACATCAATCAGCGCCTAGGATTGACGATCGTCTTGATAACACATGAAATGCATGTAATACGTAAAATCTGTCATCGCGTCGCCGTGATGGAAAACGGGCAAGTTGTTGAACAGGGTCCTGTCCTGGATGTTTTCAAGAATCCTAAAGAACAAATGACAAAGCGTTTCGTGCAGCAGGTAACTGAACCAGAAGAAACGAAAGAAACGATGGACCATTTGCTCGAACGTTATCCTGCAGGCAAAGTGATTCAATTGACCTTTGTAGGTGATCATGCAGAAAGCCCGTTGATCACCAAGCTTGTACGTAACTTCGAGTTGGATGTCAATATCGTTCAAGGTAAGATATCCCAAACAAGAAGCGGTTCATATGGAACATTGTTTATCCATCTTGATGGCACAGAGGATGAAATGCTCCGCGCAATCGAATTCATTAAAGCACAGCAAGTAGGCGTGGAGGTGATTACTCATGCTTGAAGAATTATTGCCGAATATTGATTGGGAAGACATTATTGAAGCAACGAAAGAAACGCTATACATGACAAGCGTCTCTGTAGTGGCAACCTTTTTTATAGGCATAATATTAGGATTGATCCTGTTCCTGACAGGGAAGGGTAATATGTGGGAAAACCGGGTAATTAACGGGGTCATGAGTGCTATCGTTAATATATTCCGTTCCATTCCATTTCTTATTTTGATCGTGCTGCTCATTCCTTTCACTAAGGCACTTGTCGGTTCCATGATCGGAGAGAACGCTGCATTGCCGGCACTTATTATCGGTGCAGCCCCATTTTATGCGCGTATGGTTGAAATCGGCCTTCGTGAAATCGATAAAGGTGTAATTGAAGCCGCTAAATCCATGGGGGCAAAAACGAGCACGATCATTTGGAAGGTCCTTCTTCCAGAGTCGATGCCTGCCCTTATTTCCGGGATTACGGTAACATCGATTGCATTGGTTGGATATACCGCAATGGCCGGGGTCATCGGCGCAGGCGGACTTGGTAATCTAGCCTATTTGGAAGGCTATCAAAGAAATCAAAATGACGTTACGCTTGTGGCGACTATCGTTATTCTAATTATCGTCTTCATAATTCAAATTATTGGAGATGTGATTACATCTAAATTGGATAAAAGATAAAGGGAGATGAATAGGATGAAAAAGTTTTTAGGATTTGCATTAATTTTAGTGTTATCTATCGCTTTGGCTGCTTGTGGAAGTGAAAAGGATAAAAGCGGCGGTGATACAGAAAAAGAATCGAAAAAATTAGTTGTAGGGGCATCCAATGTTCCGCATGCTGAAATCCTTGAGGAAGCTAAGCCGCTTCTTAAAGAAAAAGGAATCGATTTGGAAATCGAAACATTCCAGGACTATGTTTTACCGAATAAGGCGTTGAATGATAAGGAATTGGATGCTAACTATTTTCAGCACATTCCTTACTTAGAGTCGCAAATTAAAGAAAATGGATATGATTTCGTCAATGCTGGGGGAATCCATATCGAGCCAATAGCACTATACTCTCAAAAATATAAAAGCATCGATAAACTTCCTAATGGAGCAACGATCATTTTGAGCAGCTCTGTCGCTGACCATGGACGCGCTTTATCCCTGTTGGAAAAGAATGGCCTCATCAAGTTGAAAGAGGGCATCGATAAAACGACAGCTACAACGAAAGACATCATTGAAAATAAGAAAAACCTTAAATTCGACGCTGAATATGAAGCGGCATTACTTCCAAAAATCTATGAAAGCGGCGAAGGCGATGCTGTTTTGATCAACTCTAACTATGCAATCGACGCTGGCTTGGACCCATTGAAAGATTCAATTGCGATTGAAGATTCCGAATCACCTTATGTGAATGTCATCGCTGTAAACAAAGGCGATGAAAATAAAGAAGAAATCAAAGCGCTTGTAGAAGTGTTGCATTCTAAAAAAATTCAAGATTTCATCCTTAAGGAATACAAAGGTGCAGTTGTACCGGCGGATAAATAATTCAAGAATGGCGGCCTGATTTAATTCAGGCCGTTTTTTTATGTTTAATCATGAAAGTGAAGGGTATAGAGGTAATGAAGGCATTAAAATGATACACAAATTTGAAAGGATGGTTCACTATCAATACTCTGGATTTAAATGTAACAAGCGAAATGGAAAAGGCGATGCAGTCTTCACATGGGATTGGCTACAGTGAGTACAGTAGAAACTTAGACCTCCGTATCGAGGTTGAGAAAGAACGGGATAGGGAACATGTAAAGTGCAATAAAATGGTCCAGAACCTACAACGCAAAATTCACGGATAAGCATATAAAAGAGTTCTTTAAAAGATCGGTCTGTAGAGGTAAAATGGAAAGTGGTCCATAAATAAGGGTTGCCTTATTGGATAAACTTACATAGTGCCTGGCAGTCCGATTTTTTCTTTTTAAAGCGGAACGTTCATACCTTGCAATCGAATTCTTTGAGCATATATTAATAAGGATGAAGATTTGCTGAATAATAAGATAATTTTAACAAAAACTAAAATAAGTATAGATATGCAGTAAACAGGCCATATCTGTTAGTATTGTAAGAATAGGACGGGTTTTAAACATGACGGAAGTGAAAACCCCTATCTATTTAGTTGATTCCAAATTGGATTTGTTATAAAATTGGAATGAGAATAAAGTGAGAATGCTTTTACGTAAAATTACAGTAAAGAAAGTAATCCTTACTTTCTGGTAATAAAATTGGAATTAGTTCACGGAGGTATTATTATGTCAGCTTCTACATTAACGGTTAAAGATCTTCACGTATCAATTGAAGGCAAAGAGATTTTAAAAGGGGTAAACCTTGAAGTCAAAGGTGGAGAAATCCATGCGATCATGGGACCAAATGGAACTGGTAAATCCACTTTATCATCAGCAATCATGGGTCACCCTAAATATGAAGTGACTAGCGGAAGCATCACTTTCGATGGCGAAGATGTATTGGAAATGGAAGTAGACGAGCGCGCTCGTGTCGGCCTATTCCTAGCTATGCAATATCCAAGTGAAATCAGCGGTGTTACAAATGCTGACTTCTTGCGTTCTTCCATTAATGCACGCCGTGAAGAAGGCGATGAGATTTCATTGATGAAATTCATCCGTCAAATGGACCAAAAAATGGAGTTCCTTGAAATGGATGAAGATATGGCGCAACGCTATTTGAATGAAGGATTCTCAGGCGGAGAGAAAAAACGTAACGAGATTCTTCAATTAATGATGATCCAACCTAAAATTGCAATCTTGGATGAAATTGATTCAGGTCTAGATATCGATGCACTTAAAGTCGTTTCAAAAGGAATCAACGAAATGCGCGGAGAAGACTTTGGATGCTTGATCATCACTCACTACCAACGTCTATTAAATTACATCACTCCTGATTTTGTACATGTTATGATGCAAGGACGTGTCGTTAAATCAGGCGGTCCTGAACTTGCTGCCCGCTTGGAAGCGGAAGGTTATGACTGGATTAAACAAGAATTGGGCATTGAAGACGAAACTGTTGGCGAAGAAGCGTAAGTAGGAGGATTTGCAATGACTACAGAAACGAAATTACCGTTTGAACAAGAAGATATAAGCTCCTATTCAACTAAAAATAATGATCCAGCTTGGTTATCCGAGCTTCGGATTCAAGCGTTTTCTGAATTAGAAAAGCTCCCGATGCCAAAGCCGGATAAAACGAAAATCGATAAATGGAATTTTACTTCTTTCCAGACTCATACGGTTGAAAGTGAAGCTTTTGCTTCTTTAGAGGAGCTTCCGGAAGATATTAAATCCATCATTGAAGAAAATGAAAACTTATACATTCAACGCAATAATACGCCGGCACATATCAATCTGTCAGCAAATGTGAAAGAACAAGGCGTCATTTTCACGGATATTTTAACAGCGGCTCGCGACCATGCTGAGCTCGTGCAAAAATATTTCATGAAAGACGGCGTTAAGGTAGATGAACATCGTTTAACGGCGCTTCATGCTGCATTAGTTAATGGGGGAGCATTCCTTTATGTTCCGAAAAATGTAGAAATCAAAGAGCCGATCCAGTCGGTATTCCTATTGGATAATCCAGATGCTACACTTTTCAACCATGTCTTGATCGTAGCGGAAGATAATAGCTCTGTCACATATGTAGAGAACTACTTCTCAAGCGTTGAGTCTAACGAAGGGGTTGCCAACATCGTAACGGAGGTATTTGCAAATGCGAATGCCAAAGTGGAGTACGGAGCGGTCGATACCCTTTCTAAAGGCTTCACGACGTACGTTAACCGCCGTGGGGTGGCAGGACGTGACGCTCGTATTGAGTGGGCACTTGGCATGATGAACGATGGAAATACGATATCAGATAATACAACATATCTAATGGGCGATGGCTCTCACGGTGATACTAAATCCGTTGTAGTCGGACGCGGGGAACAAAAACAGAACTTTACGACAGCGATCATTCATTATGGCAAACGCTCTGAGGGCTATATCCTTAAGCACGGTGTCATGAAAGACGCTGCATCCTCCATTTTTAATGGAATTGGGAAAATAGAGCATGGCGCTACAAAGTCAAATGCCGAACAAGAATCACGCGTATTAATGTTAAGTGAAAAAGCACGCGGAGATGCCAATCCAATCCTCTTGATTGATGAAGATGATGTAACGGCTGGCCATGCTGCTTCCGTCGGTCGTGTCGACCCGCTTCAACTGTATTATTTAATGAGCCGTGGTATTACTAAGAAAGAAGCAGAAAGACTTGTCATTCACGGATTCTTGGCCCCTGTTGTTAACCAGCTTCCAATTGAGGGAGTTAAAAAACAATTAGTAGCGGTCATTGAAAGGAAAGTACAGTAATGAACCCATACGAAATTCGTAAGCTTTTTCCGATATTAGATCAAGAAGTCAATGGTCAGCCATTAGTTTATTTAGATAGTGCTGCAACCTCTCAAAAACCGGCTGCAGTGATTGAAGCGATTGAGCAATATTACCGCGGATACAACTCGAATGTTCACCGCGGGGTGCATACACTTGGAACAAAAGCTACGGATGCGTATGAAGGTGCACGTGAAAAGGTACGTAAATTCATTAATGCTTCTTCTACAGAAGAAATCATCTTTACAAGAGGCACAACGACTTCTTTAAATACTGTAGCAAGAAGTTACGGTGGTGCAAATATTAAAGAGGGTGACGAAATCGTCATCTCCTACATGGAGCATCACAGTAATATCATTCCGTGGCAGCAGCTTGCCAAAGAAAAAGGCGCTGTACTGAAGTATATTCCGCTTCAAGAGGATTGCACGATTTCCCTTGATGATGTTAGGGCAACGATTACAGACGCAACGAAAATCGTTTCCATCATGCAGGTTTCGAATGTACTTGGTGTCATCAATCCTGTGAAGGAAATCGCGAAAATTGCCCATGAACACGGTGCTGTAATGGTAGTCGACGGGGCGCAAAGCACGCCGCACCTAAAAGTCGATGTCCGTGATCTGGATTGTGATTTCTTTGCCTTCTCAGGTCATAAAATGGTCGGTCCAACAGGTATCGGCGTATTATATGGCAAAAAAGAACTTCTGGAAAAAATGGAGCCGATTGAATTCGGCGGAGAGATGATTGATTTTGTAGGTTTACAAGAGTCTACATGGAAAGAACTCCCGTGGAAATTCGAAGGCGGTACCCCAATCATTGCCGGCGCCATCGGCCTTGGTGCTGCAATTGATTTCTTGGAAGAAATCGGCTTGGATAATATTGAACGGCATGAACATAGGCTTGCCGCTTATGCAATGGAAAAAATGTCAGCAGTCGAAGGGCTGACCATATTCGGTCCTAAAGATGCAGAAAAGCGTGCGGGTGTAATAACCTTTAATATTAATGACGTACATCCACATGATGTCGCTACCGTTCTTGATGCAGATGGAATTGCTGTCCGCGCCGGTCATCATTGCGCACAGCCATTAATGAAATGGTTGGACGTATCATCGACGGCAAGAGCAAGTTTCTATCTATATAACACGGAAGAAGATATTGATAAGCTCGTATCCGGGCTTGTTAAAACGAAGGAGTATTTCAGTAATGTCTTTTGATAACCTAGATACACTTTACCGACAAGTCATTATGGATCACTATAAGAAACCGCGTAATAAGGGCATGCTAGAGGATGGAAGCATGACTATCGATATGAATAATCCAACTTGCGGCGATCGGATTCGTTTAACGATGAAGATAGAAGGTGGCAAGGTCAGCGATGTTAAATTCGATGGTGATGGTTGTTCGATATCCATGAGTTCGGCTTCCATGATGACTCAAGCCATCAAGGGCAAAGATGTTGATACTGCCCTAGCGATATCCGAGACTTTTTCCTTAATGATCCAGGGAAAAGAATACGACGATGAGATGGATCTGGGGGATATTGAAGCCCTTCAAGGTGTCTCTAAATTCCCAGCCCGAATCAAGTGTGCGACCTTAGCTTGGAAAGCCATGGAAAAGGGATTGAAGGAATAATTAAATTAAAATGAGCTGTTGTCATTCAGCCATTTGAAATGGAGGAATACGAGCTATGGCAAAGAAAATGCCTGAAATCGGCGATTATAAATATGGCTTTGCGGATAAAGATGTTTCCATCTTCCGTTCAAAGCGTGGTCTGACAAAAGAAATCGTGGAAGAAATTTCTCGAATGAAGGATGAACCGCAATGGATGCTTGATTTCCGTTTGAAATCATTGGAGCATTTTTACAACATGCCAATGCCTCAATGGGGCGGCGACATGCAGAGCCTGAATTTTGATGAAATCACATATTATGTTAAGCCATCAGAGAAATCAGAGAAATCTTGGGATGAAGTTCCTGATGAAATCAAACAGACTTTTGATAAATTGGGAATTCCTGAAGCCGAACAAAAATATCTTGCCGGCGTATCTGCTCAATACGAATCAGAAGTGGTTTACCATAGCATGAAAGAAGAATTGGAAGAAATGGGTATCGTGTTTAAAGATACGGACTCAGCACTTCGTGAAAATGAAGATATCTTCCGTGAGCACTTTGGAAAAACGATCCCGCCTACTGACAATAAATTCTCTGCATTGAACTCAGCAGTTTGGTCAGGCGGATCTTTCATCTATGTACCAAAAGGCGTAAAAGTGGATACTCCGCTTCAAGCTTATTTCCGAATTAACTCTGAAAACATGGGGCAATTCGAGCGTACGCTTATCATTGTTGATGAAGGCGCATCCGTTCACTATGTCGAAGGTTGTACAGCACCTGTTTATACGACTAATTCCCTTCATAGTGCGGTTGTTGAAATCGTCATCAAGAAAGATGCCTACTGCCGTTACACGACGATCCAAAACTGGGCAAACAACGTGTTTAACCTAGTTACGAAACGTGCGGTTTGTGATGCCAATGCAACAATGGAATGGGTCGATGGTAACATCGGTTCCAAATTGACAATGAAATATCCTGCTGTCATCTTAAAAGGTGAAGGCGCTCGCGGTATGACATTATCGATTGCCATTGCCGGCAAAGGCCAACACCAAGACGCTGGAGCAAAAATGATTCACCTGGCTCCTAATACATCTTCAACGATTGTATCAAAATCAATTTCTAAACAGGGCGGTAAAGTAACATACCGTGGTATCGTTCATTTCGGACGTAAAGCGGATGGAGCTCGTTCCAACATTGAATGTGATACATTAATCATGGATAATCAGTCTACATCTGATACGATCCCTTACAATGAAATCTTGAATGATAACATTTCCCTTGAACACGAAGCGAAGGTTTCCAAAGTATCTGAAGAACAATTGTTCTACTTGATGAGCCGCGGAATTTCTGAGCAAGAAGCAACGGAAATGATCGTAATGGGCTTCATCGAACCATTTACAAAAGAACTTCCAATGGAATATGCGGTTGAAATGAACCGTCTGATCAAGTTCGAAATGGAAGGATCCATCGGGTAATAACCGACTGGCCTGCCTGTAAGGCGATTCAGGATAACCATTCATACAAAAAGCCTGCCGGGTCTGTCTGGCAGGCTTTTTGTTTTTGATATTCACTCCCTTATACCAAAGATTAGATAAGACTCAATAAGGGTAAAAAATAATAAAAGAAGAGGTCTTCAGTAATTGGGGCCTGTCCCAAAGGAGTGATGATGCAGATGATTTATGTTGGTGTGACCGGTTGGGGTGATCATGATAGTTTGTATCATGGCGGTGTGTCCCAGCGTGATAAACTCAAAGAGTACGGTGCTCATTTTCCCGTTGTGGAGGTGGATGCCTCATTCTATGCAGTCCAGCCAAAGAGGAACAGTGAAAAGTGGGTATCCGAGACGCCTGCATCATTCCAGTTTGTCGTTAAAGCCTATCAAGGGATGACAGGACATCAGCGTGGGGAAATCCCATTTGAAAGCAAGAAGGAAATGTTCAAGGCATTTTGCGACTCTCTGGAGGCTTATCAGAAGTCCGGTAAGCTCGCGATGGTCTTATTTCAGTTTCCGCCATGGTTTGATTGTAAACGGGAAAATGTGAATTACCTGCGATGGTGCAAAGCTGAAATGGGCAATATTCCAGTTGCCATTGAATTTCGGAATCAAAGCTGGTACAGGCCCAATGTATTTCAGCGGACTTTGGACTTTATCGAAAAGGAAGGCTGGATCCATACTGTATGCGATGAGCCGCAGGCTGGAGAGGGGTCCATTCCTGTCGTTCTGCATGCCGCCGATAATGATAGAACCCTTATACGCTTTCATGGCCGTAACCTGCATGGTTGGCAAAGGCCTCCTTCAGGTGATAACTGGCGTGACGTCAGATACTTATATAGATATAATCACCAGGAATTGATAGACTGGGTGGAGAAAATCAGGGAATTGGAAAAGGAATCCAAGGAGATATATGTCCTATTCAATAATAACTCAGGCGGAGACGCTGCTGATAATGCCAAACAAATGATTGAGTTGCTTGGTATAGAATATGAAGGACTGGCTCCTAAGCAGCTTGGTTTGTTTTAAGGGGCATTATATAATTAATAAAGAGATGATGTGACAAGCTAGAGAGGTAATATCCTCACAAACAGGTAAAGGCGGATTTCTTCATGGTATGGTTAGTATTAGTTGGGATTGGATTATTAGCGGGAGCAATAGGCGCTCTTGTCGGTCTGGGCGGCGGCATTATCATTGTGCCTTCTCTTTTATATTTAGGTACATCTACGAATATTATCGATGAGCTGACCCCTCAGGTCGCCGTAGGTATTTCAACAGTCATCATGATTTTTACCGGCCTTTCTTCTACTTTATCTTATTTAAAACATAAAGTGGTGGATTATAAGGCCGGCTTAATCTTTTTTATTGGCAGTGCTCCTGGTGGAATAATAGGGGCCAATGTAAATAAAAATCTTAACGCCGATGCTTTTTCGTTGTACTTTGGAATTTTCATGGTTTTCATGGCTATTGTGTTATTAGTGAAAAATCGTTTGAAGCCAATGCTTTTCAAGCCTGGAAAAGGGAAAATTGTAAAAACGTATAAAACTGAAAATGGACATTCATTTTCCTATGGTTACCACCCCCTGTTGGCTATATTGATTTCTTTTGTCGTGGGATTCTGCTCTGGGTTATTTGGAATTGGCGGTGGGGCCTTAATGGTTCCCGTCATGATGCTTCTATTCTTCTTCCCTCCGCATATGGCTGTAGCGACTTCGATGTTCATGGTATTTCTATCTTCCATCACTAATTCGATTACGCATATTTCCCTTGGAAATGTAAATTGGCCATATGCTTTTGCCCTGATTCCTGGTGCTTGGTTCGGTGCTAAATTGGGCGCATTCATCAATACGCGCCTAAAGAGTGGGTCGCTGGAAAATATGTTGAAAATAGTGCTGATAATCATTGGTTTACGTCTTATATATCAAGGTATTACAGGATAAACGAGGAGGAGAAATGATGTCAGAAATCATCCATTTGTATCACACCAATGATCTCCATAGTCATTTTGAGAATTGGCCTCGTATTGATAAGTTTCTTAAGGAAAGAAGACAACTTCATCAAGAAACGGGAGAAGAAGCGATCATACTGGATATAGGCGATCATGTGGACCGTTGGCATCCATATACAGAAGGTACGTTGGGTAAAGGAAATATTGAACTGCTAAAT
This sequence comes from Peribacillus sp. NPDC058002, assembly GCF_042886655.1. Classification (NCBI taxonomy): domain Bacteria; kingdom Bacillati; phylum Bacillota; class Bacilli; order Caryophanales; family Bacillaceae; genus Peribacillus; species Peribacillus sp. NPDC058002. Next base: position 26,748 of record NZ_JBHVQU010000025.1, read on the forward strand.
GAAGCGGGCTACCAATATGTGACCATCGGCAATAATGAAGGAATCACTTTACCTCATGAGGCGTTAGACTCCTTGTATGATCATGCAAAGTTCAAGGTCTTGGCAGCCAATATTTATTACGGTGATTATGAAAGGCCGGAATGGGCGCTGCCATATTGGATACATACGACGGTAAAAGGCACCAAAGTTGCCATGATAGGTTTGACGGCCTTTTTTCAAAAGTTTTATTCTGCGATGGGCTGGGAAATAACAGACCCATTCGTGGAGTTAAAGGCACAGCTCGAAAAGGTCAAAAAAGAGGCGGATGTAATCATCATCCTTTCCCACCTGGGCATCCATGACGATGAGAGGATGGCAGAGGATTTTCCGGAGATCGACATCATACTTGGCGCACATACCCACCACATCCTCCACCAAGGTAAATTGATCAATGATACACTCCTTTGCGGTGCAGGGAAATATGGCTTCTATGTTGGACAGGTGGAAATGACCGTCAATCGGGAAAGGAAAGTTAGCCATAAGAGTGCCATTATTTATGATACCAATGACTTTTTGGAATTGGAGAATGAACGGTCATGGATTGAAGAGATATACCAGGCCGGAGGGGAAACGCTAAAACAGGTTGCAGTGGAGTTACCCGAACCACTGGATAATGATTGGTTCAAAGGAAGTCCTTTAACTGAACTCCTTGTGGATGCCCTAAGGGAGTGGACTCAGGCGGATTGTTCCTTTTTGAATGCCGGTCTTCTGCTCGAAGGGCTGCCAAAGGGACCTATCACAAAAGGGGATATTCACAGAATCTGTCCACACCCCATCAATCCTTGCGTCGTTGAAGTTAATGGGAATGAATTAAAAGAAATCTTGATGCAATCGAGAAATGAGGAGTGGCCTCATGTACAGGTGAGAGGTTTCGGTTTCCGCGGAAAAATCATGGGGGTCATGCATTATGAACAAATTGAATTTAACGAAATGGAGAATGGGATCGTAAAAGGGATACTTATAAAAGGGGAGAAACTGCAGACGGATAAGTCCTATAAACTGGCAATACCTGATATGTTCACGTTTGGGCACTTCTTTCCAAGTATCCAGCGTTCCAATCGCAAGGAATACTTACTACCGGAATTCTTACGGGATATCCTTTTGTGGAAGCTGGAAAAAATATACGCAAACATCAAAATCTAAAATCACGGTTTCGCCCTTTTTTTCATAGAGTATGGGGAAGAGAGGGGCGAAACCATTTGATTAACATGATACCAATCATTCTTGATAATCATACATTCCTTGCCATTTCTGTCCGACTTCCCAAAACGAATTTACTTGCTATCGCGTCCGAAAAAGGGTATATAATGTGCGGTGCGTTAGATGTTGGGCTGCTGAATGATAAATTGAGAGATCGTAAAATCCTTGCAGGAAGGGCCACAGGAGTTAAATCGATTGAAGAACTATTGGAAGCGCCGCTTGAATCAGTTACCTGGGAGGCTGTGGAAAAGGGCATTCATCCAGGAATGATTGGTAGAGAGGCATTAATCAAAATGATTTGAAAAGGGGGGCTTTCTTATTTTTGAAGGGGGCCTTATTTTTTTATCAAAGAAAATGCTGATAATATTTTTCAATAAATGCGTTCAAACAGATTCATTTATCAAAATATTTTCCGATAATCCTTATAAAGGAAAGAAACGGTTTGATTTACAAATATTGAATGGGGAAATGGAGTACAAGTATGAGGCTAGCTATTACAAAGTCCCTAAGCCCTGGAGCGAGGCTCGGTAAAAACATCCATAATGAGCGGGGCCATATCCTATTGTGCGAGGGTCTTACATTAACGCAGAAAATGATCAATCGACTGGTGTCCCTAAATATTCCCTTTGTTTACATTCAAGATTCCAGGACGGATGACATTATTCCCAGGCCTCCAGTGTCAGGTAAACTACGAAAAGAAGCCATTAATACGATTGAAACCACTTTCCTGGACATGAAGAACAAAATGAACCTTGCTGGGTCATTCACGATAGAGCAGGCTAACGTCAAGTTCACTCAAATAGTTCGGAACATCATGGGCGAGCTGAAAAGGAATAAGGAGTTAATGACTTTATTGGCCGACGTTTATACATACGATGATTATATCTTTACTCATTCCTTTAATGTGACCTTATATACCCTGGCGATCGGGATGGAATTGAAAATCAATGATAAGAATCTCGAAATTCTTGGGCTGGGAGCGATTTTACATGATGTCGGCAAAATGCTCGTGCCTTTGGAAATCCTCCATAAACCCGGTAAGCTGACGGAAGAGGAGTTTGAACAAATCCAAAAACATGCCGATTACGGTTTCCATCTAATTAAAAATGTTCATGCCGTGTCCCTTTTAGTTGCGAATTGTGCCTATCAGCACCATGAACGGTTAGATGGATCAGGGTATCCCCGTGGGATAAAAGGAGATAAAATCCATTATTTCTGCAAGATCATTGCCGTTGCCGATGTGTTTGATGCCGTGACTTCCAACCGGGCTTACCGTAAGGCCATGCTGCCGCATCAAGGATTGGAAGTCCTTTATGCCGGAGTCGGGAAAAAGTTCGACAATACGGTCATCGAGGCTTTCCGCCGGGCGGTTGCCATTTACCCTAATGGTCTCTCCGTTGAATTGAATGATGGGAGGAAAGGGGTAGTATCCGCTCAGAACGAGGGGATAGGAGACCGCCCCATGATAAGGATTCTTGAAGAAGATGGGGAGCAAATCAAAGAGCCGTATGAAGTGGACTTGAATAAAAACCTGCATTTGCTTATCATGAAATGTCTTAATATACAAGAACCAGCCTAACCTCAAGGATAAGCTGGTTTTTTCATTCCTTGTTTTCCTTCATGATGGGAGGTGCCACCGAACCGTTTCCGTTACTAAAATAACTTGGAACATCGCCTTCGATCAGCAGGCTTCCGACTGTCACTTCCTGGCTCACTTTGGTCTCCTTTGTGAAGGAGGGGATGACGATTTGAATATTGACATCGAAATCCACAATCAATTCATAATAAACATTATTGATGCCTGCGTTTGTCAGTTTTGTCCTCAAATCCGATTCAACATTCCCGATGACCGACATTTTCACTGGGATTTCAGGGCCGTAATTGGAAAGGAGGTTATTCCCGGTTACGACACCAAAAGGTATATAATAGACCACACTTTTATATTGTTCATCATTTATTTTGGCTGAACCTGTTTTAAAAGGGTTTCCCTGTTTGATGCCAAGTTTTTCTTGAATATCATTCGTAATGTTAGCCCGCAATTCACTGTATATGACCGGATTGAAGCTATAGGAAGAGCTTGAGTCCTTACCGCCCTTGGTGCTGGTGATGATTTTGTTCATATCAACCTTCGCTATATTCTCATCGACAGATTCATGAATCGTTTCCGTTGCAATCCGTTTGATTTCATATTCGGCTACACTCATGATCACGGGTTCGATTGATTTGTCCACGTACCAAAGGGTCATGATGCTTGATATGATAAACAGGATAAATGAATAGAGAAATACTTTTCGGGTGGGAAGAGGCCCCTTTTTTCGGAATTTCTTCGTTCGAAATCTTTTTCGGAACACGCTTTAGCCCCCTTTACTAATAACTATGCATCAAGTTTGGGGGTTTATGTTCGAATCAAAAAAAAGCAGCGTAAAATTCACGCCGCTCACTTTTGTTTTTTAGCCAGATCCTTCCTTTCCCATAATCTTAAATAGGGGTAAGGGTCAAAGCTCCATTCTGTAATTCCGTTGTCTTTGTACATTCCGTAATGAAGATGTGGAGGGAATTTTCCGGAAGTTCCTGGAGGGCCGTAACCTGTACTGCCGACACCTCCGATGACTTGTCCTGGCTCGACGATTTGTCCGACTTTCAACCCCTTGGCAAAGCCGCTTAAATGGGCAAAGTAATGATAGGTATTATTTAAATCCCGTATCCCAATCCGCCAACCGCCGAATTTATTCCAGCCTTTCATTTCAATGATCCCATAGCTCGTGGAACGAACGGGAAGGCTATAATCCGCAAAAATATCAGTGCCCTCATGGATTCTCCTTCCGCCCCATCCACGAGCGCTTCCCCATGTATTTAAGTACGTATAATGAGTGCGTACTGGAACCGGGAAGGCTTTTTCATGTAGATCCAACCGGCCATATTTTTTATAGATCTCGGCATTGCCGATAATGATGCTGACAGCTTTATCTCGTTTATAGTAATCCCACAAGCCGATCCGGATATTATCTTCATCAGCACCATAAGATTGGAGATGCCTCGAAAACGCATACAATCGATCTGTATCATTCGCGATATCGGCTTTGCCATCACCATCACCATCATGGCCCAGCCCATCAAAAAATGCTATCGTGAGCGGGTTCACGTCGTTTAAATCAGGATTGAGGGCCCCGCTCCACTTTGAAGGCTCGATGTGGATGCCAATTAAACCCTTTGCCGGCTCCAAATCCCTTCGTGCAGCCCTGAGGCTGTGCTCATATTGATCAGCCCCAGCAAGGTAATACCACGGGATTTGAAGGGTGGCCTCCATATTTTTATATAGCTCGATCCTCCCGGCATATACATCTGGGGCATCGGCAGCATCAGCCACTTGGCCTGGTGCATTCAAAATAAACAAACATGTTATGGTAATAAGGAATAATTTTTTCAACGGGGCAGGCTCCTTTCATGACATTTTCCGTATTTAAAAGACATCAGTCCATCCATCTTTTATAGTTTTGCTGATTTAGCTATAAACATGAAAAATAAATAATGGGAAACCAACTATAACTTGTATAAATGCTTTTTTATTGTTAAAGTAGGGTGTGTTAATTTCTATAGAATGGAGTGGCATTTTCATGTCTTCTACAAATAAAGAAATTCTTCGTAAACCAGATTGGTTGAAAATAAAGCTTAATACTAACGAAAATTACCTCGGTTTAAAAAATATGATGCGCGAGAAAAATCTTCATACCGTCTGTGAAGAGGCAAAATGTCCGAATATTCACGAATGCTGGGCAGTGAGAAGGACGGCTACTTTCATGATCTTAGGTGAGATTTGTACAAGGGCTTGCCGCTTTTGTGCTGTTACAACCGGACGTCCAAATGAATTGGACTGGGCTGAACCGGAGCGTGTTGCCGATTCAGTTGTTTTGATGAATTTAAAGCATGTCGTCATTACAGCTGTTGCCCGTGATGATTTAAAGGATGGAGGCGCTGAAGTTTTCGCTGAAACCGTCCGTGCCATCCGACGGAAAAATCCTTTTACATCAATTGAAGTATTACCGTCCGATATGGGCGGGGTGTTTGAAAATATCAAGACTTTGATGGATGCTAAACCAGATATCCTGAACCATAATATAGAGACTGTCAGAAGTTTATCCGACCGTGTACGGGCTCAGGCCAAATACGAACGTTCATTGGAGCTTTTAAGAAGAGCCAAGGAACTGTATCCGGAAATCCCGACAAAGTCCAGTTTAATGGTAGGTTTGGGTGAAACGCGGGAGGAAATCCTCGAGACCATGGATGACTTAAGGGCTAATAATGTGGATATCATGACGATCGGCCAGTATTTGCAGCCGACTAAAAAGCATTTAAAGGTGCTGAAATACTACACGCCTGAGGAATTTGCCGAGCTGAAGGAACGTGCATTGGAAAAAGGCTTCAGCCATTGTGAGTCCGGTCCGCTTGTCCGTTCATCCTACCATGCGGATGAACAGGTTAATGCTGCGGCAAAACATAAGCAAAACAAAGGTGAAGAATTATTGAAATAGAGTGAAATAAAGGACCGAAAAAATTCGGTCCTTTTTTATTAACGGTTATCCATTTTTTGATGGATGTTATCGTGATGATCTCTTTTATCGTTAACCATTTCCCCGTTTTCATTTTCTTCGTCACTCATTTTGTAACCTTGCGGCGACTTCAGCATTCGTTTGATGGTTTGTTCGATCGTATAGTCAATCCCTTTGCTGCCGGATTTCAAAGTAGAGAAGTTCTCGACATCTTGGGCAAGGGCTTGATAATCATCACTGACGTAAACATGATAATAGCGAGGCACGACGGACATGGCAGTGCGTTTAACTTGGTCTGCGGTTTCCGTCCGATCCTTGGCATTGGTATCATATACGACAAGCACTTCCTCATCAGTAACGAGGGTAGCGGCATCATTGACATTCGGAATCTGAACACTCAGTTTAGAAATGACATCAGATAGTTGTTCACGGTCAATGGAAGCAGCTTTGTTGGAAATGTTACGGCCATCAATGGTTGCACTATTTGTGCGGGTAAAACCGAAATCATCACTTTTATTGTCATTATTACGATAATCCTCGTCATAATATTGAGTTGGATTATTTACGTTTGTTGGGTTACCGGCATTGTTTTTTGCACCAAGCCCCTGATCTTTTGCTTTATCAGCACATCCGGTAAGTGCAATAATCGAACTTAAACCTATCGTTATTATTGTTTTCTTCATCAATAACACCCCCGTAACTTTAGGATGAACATATTTCTCTATTTTTCGCTTAGTAATTGATGGGGAATCAGTTATAATTTAAAGAAGGAATGTATATATGAGAGGTGAAAACAATGATTAACATTAATAACATGACCTATGAAATAATTGAGAATGAAAGGGAAGGCTATAACGAAGAAGCGTTTAAGGCCAGATACAGTGAGATTTTAACGAAGTATGATTATATAGTAGGGGATTGGGGTTATGGGCAATTGAGACTGCGTGGATTTTTTGACGATAATAATCAGAAAGCGACCTTTGATACGAAAATAAGCACGCTTAGTGAATATTTATATGAATACTGCAATTTTGGCTGTCCTTATTTCGTCGTAAAGAAAATAAAGAAATAAAAAGGCCAGAATTCTCTCTGGCCTTTCCGTGTTAAGAGCTGCCATATCCTTTATATGGAGGCTGTTCATCTTTTTCTGAATCATCATGTGTCGGATGAGCACCAGGATATTTTCGAGGTAAATTTTCGTGCAACGATTTATTTTCATAATTAAAGGCACTTTGATATCGTTGCCCTTCCTGCCAAGGGGTGTTTTTATTCTGAACTGGTGCATCTTTTGCTATGGCTGATCCAAAAGGCCCTTCGGGAAATTCTTCAGGAATTAAATAATCCCTCTGTTTTTCGACATTGGAAAAATCGTGGTATTCTTCTTTGTCCAAGATAATCCCCCCTCATGTAATCGATCTTACATTCAGTAGGTTTCCCGTTTAAGATAAAAAACTTCAGCTCTCAGACGATTTCCATTAAAAAGTGACGCAGCTCTTCGGCTTCCGCTTCTGATAACTGAAAGGCATGCTCAAGATAGCCTTCCTCTTCTAAATCATCAGGCCCAATAATCGCGAAACGATTACTCTGCATATTTAAGACAAGCTTCTTTCCATAAAAACGATCGGTGGTCGTGATGGCCAGATCGAATCTTGATTCCTCTCCCATGAAGCTTATGAACCGGGTTTTTGAATCAACGACGTCATTGTATAAATAAAAACGATCTTCCATAGTATCATTCCCTTCTTATCTTCACATTTGTAGTTCCATCATAACAAAGTGACTTCAATTGGGGAACAAACATTTTCGGGGCTTCTGCCTGAGAACCGCGTCGCTCCTCATGAGCCTAAGGAGCCTCCGGCAATCATAAGCGTTCATCGATTAAATGAAAATGGTAAGAATATAAATGGGATCGTGAATTGTTTTTCTTGGAGTTGATCTTGGGAAACGCCCCCATAGAAAAGGCAATGTGTAACACACCCGCTTCTGTTAGTTATTGGATGGTGCAATGGTTGTGGTTGAAGGAATTGAGAGTAAGGGAGAAGCTATGGTATTATCAAGGAATAAGGTTGGTTCGGCACAGGGGTTTATTATGCCGCTATTTCAACCAATGATTCCCTATATCATCTTAGATCAGAAAGGATCTGGAAAAAAATGTACTTTGTAGACCGCCAAAAGATTGAACAAATATTAGGTTTTCTTGAAAAGCAGCTTGGACTTTTTGAAGGGCATGATAATTGGGATGGAGATCTTTCGGAACTTATCGCTGAAAGGCTCATACAAACTTCCATCGATTCCGTATTGGACGTAGGAAATGCGGTAATTGATGGTTTTATTATGCGTGATCCAGGAAGTTATGAAGATATTATCGATATCCTTCAAGATGAAAAAGTCATTTCTGAAGAAAAAGCGATACAATTCAAAAAGGTGTTGCCGCTAAGGAAAATGCTGGTTCAAGACTTCATTGAAGTGAATCACGAAGAACTGCATGCCGCATTTTCGGAAAATATCGAGGCATTCAAGCAATTCCCGGATTTGGTGAGGAACTATTTAACAAATGAATTGGGACCTGTATCAGCTTTTAAAAACTAGCAGTTAGGAAGGCGAATTCAAATGAAGTCGTATAAAGGATATTTAATTGACTTGGATGGCACCATGTATCGCGGGACTGAACAAATTGCGGAAGCCGCAGGGTTTATTAATGACCTAAGGAAAAGGGATATCCCTTATTTATTCGTCACAAATAATTCATCCCGGACTCCGGCACAGGTGGCTGATAAATTGAGAAGCATCGGTATATCGACGGAAGATGACCAGGTTTTCACGACAAGCATGGCCACTGCCAATTACATTGCTGAACAAAAGAAAGATGCATCGGTTTATGTGGTAGGTGAAGAAGGCATCATCGAGGCTCTTAAGGAAAAAGGAATGAAGCTTGTGGAAGAGCATCCAGACTTTCTGGTAATGGGCATCGACCGCGGGGTCAATTATGAAAAATTATCAAAAGCCTGTCTTGCTGTAAGAAATGGCGCTGTTTTCATATCGACCAATGGTGATATTGCCATTCCTACAGAGCAAGGCCTTTTACCGGGGAATGGTGCCTTGACCTCAGTAGTTTCCGTTTCGACCCAGGTACAGCCGATTTTCATCGGAAAACCTGAATCCGTCATAGTCGAGCAAGCTCTAAGAGTACTAGGGGTACCTAAAGAAGAGACAATCATGGTTGGAGATAACTATGATACGGATATCCTTGCCGGGATCAATGCAGGGATCGATACACTGCTTGTACATACTGGCGTAACGACAAAAGAACGCTTAAAGCAATATAAGAAGCAGCCGACGCATGTAGTGGACACCCTCGACTTATGGCGCTTCGAATGAAAAAAACCAGGCCTGCGAATGCAGCCCTGGTTTTTTTGTCGTGAATATCATAAGTTTACTATTCCCCATGTTCGGTTCTATGAGCAAGCCGGCTTGAAGCGGCAGCTGCAATTGCCCCAACAATATCATCTAAAAAGGTGTTCACCTTACCCGTGCTTTTATCGTTTAAATATTTTAAGATACCCGGCTTTTGTTTATCGATGAAACCATAATTGGTAAAGCCGATGGATCCATAAACATTCACAATTGAAAATGCCAATATTTCATCGACCCCATATAGGCCTTCATCTATTTCAATGATGCTCTGTAATGGCTCCTCGAGCAGTTTTTTCTCAGCTAGAATATCCAACTGAATGCCGGTAAGGATGGCATTTTGGACTTCGCGTTTTGAAAGGACCCGTTCGACGTTGTGAAGGCAATCGGACATTTGGAGATTTTCATGGTAGCCTGATTGTAAATACATGACAAGCTCAGCGATATCCTCCAATTTCACTCCTCGGTCAATTAGCCATTTTCGAGCCGTTTTTTCAGACATTGATTGTTCGATATTAGCCATGTCATCACCCATTTCTCTATATTTTAAAGGGAAGGTTCTAATGCAGATAGTTTGATTTGATTAAACGTTTTGATTGGAATTTCTAATAAGGTTTCGATAATCATTCAGAAAACGGGTTATTCCACATATATATAAGAGTATGATGTCCAATATTTCTATTATATCCATTTGATGAGGGGGGCCATTCCATGATAGAAGAAATCATTTTTAATAATTATGGGATACAGGTGGAGCTTGAAGAAACCAATGTCAGGTTTCCAAGCTTCCGTTCAGGAAATATGGTGTACAGTATCGTTCCCATAGAAAATATGGAGCAGGAGGAATTAGTGGAACGTTATAAAATGTCTCAACATCTGATTTCACAAGGTGATCGTCACGTATCCGCCTTTGTCCTTGCCAATCATGGAAGCTATGTTTCGGAAGCGGATGAACAATTATTCGTCCTTCTTGCCAATCAGGCATTGGAAGGTCCGAGAAATTTCAACCCAGGAAGGCGTCTGGCAAGATTCCATCAGCGTGGGAGAACGATTAATGATACGATTCGTACATGTTCAAGGATCGGTAAATGGAAAGAACTCTGGGAACAAAGGATCGATCAGTTAGAAAAGATTTGGCGGGATAAGCTCATCGCCCATCCTGATAACCAGTTTGAAAAATTATTTATAGAAACCTTTCCCTATTATATGGTCCTAGGTGAAAATGCGATTCAATATTTAGTCGACACGGAAATCGATGATACCCCGCAAATTGTCGATAGTGGAACGGTATGTTATGAACGTTTTTTACATGATACGTGGAAAAGCAATAAGTGGATGAAAAATCCGTTCGATTGGGTATTTGACCACGGAACCAGGGATGTCGCGGAATGGGTGAGGGAACATTATTTTCAAAATGTGCATACCCATCAGCGGGGAATTGCCCATTTCTTTCACGAATATCAGTCCATAGAACCGTTCTCCAGCTTTTCGGCCCGGTTATTATATTCGAGGATGCTATTTCCCATTCATTATTTTGAAACGGTGGAAGAGTATTTTTCAAAAACGACGGAATCAAGGTCGAACCAATTGGAGGATAAAATATATTCGATCACGAAATCCTCCCAACAATATGAGTCTTTCCTCAAACATTTTTATGAATTGGCAGAGATCCCTGCCAAGCAATATGATTTGCCTAAAATTGACTGGATTTAGATAAAAACGGGAAAGAAATATGATTCATTCTTATTTACTATGTTATGATGATAACAAGATTTTTTAGAATAATTAGATATTGATCACTACGGAAGGATGGGACCATGAAAAGATTGATGATGGCCGCCTTTATAGCCCTTTTAATCATCCAAACGGCAAATCTTGCGAAAGCTGAAACGAAAACGGGCTGCGAAGCAACTCAATTCAAGATTGTCACGAAGTCTGATGCGGATGTGAAGGAAAAGGCGTCGGCTGCAAGTAAAACGTTAAAAACTTATAAGAAAAATAAAGAATTATCGGCAAGCGGAAGAACCGGTAGCTGGTATAAGGTCTGTCACTCGAATAGGACCGCATATATCAATATGGCAGATGCAAAAGAGGTGTTCAGTTCCGGTGAAAAAGCCATTTTGAAGAAATTCGATGGGAGAAAAGGCGTTAACCAAATTGTATCTGTGACAGGTAAAGCGATGAGTGATACGAAGGTCACGATCCAAACTTATGAGAAGAAACAAGGGGAATGGCGCCGGGCATTGAAGGAGATGGAGGGTGTCATTGGGAAGAATGGCTTCACGAAGAGCAAAAAAGAGGGTGATGGGAAATCCCCGGTCGGGATTTATTCATTTGGTACGGCCTTTGGAAGCGAAACGAAGCCTGCAGGAGTGAAAATGAGTTATAAGAAAACAACTAAATATGACTACTGGGTTGATGATCAGACATCCACGGATTATAACAAGTGGAAAACCTACAAAGGAAATCCTGCAGTTAAATGGAAGTCTTTCGAAAGGATGAATCATGAACTCTATAAGTATGGGGCTGTCATCAATTATAATACGAATCCCATCGTAAAAGGAAAAGGAAGTGCAATCTTCCTTCATATATGGAGAGGGAGTACAAAACCGACGGCTGGATGTACAGCCACGGCCGAAAAGAATGTCGTCAGTATACTGAAATGGATGGATCCCGTTCAAAAGCCACATATTGTAATGGGCACTAATGATTCATTGAAGAGCGTTAAGTAATAATCATCAAAATGGTTTGCCATAAAAAATTTAGCTTTACCCGTCCTTACTCGTTCAAGGGATGGACGAAAAAAGTTCGTGCATCCATCTTTTCTAACTATTGATAATTATATGAATTAAACTTATAATGTCTACTATACAAATACAAACGTCTTCTTCAGGCAAACAGTTTTTAAGGGGGAACAGAAATATGAAAGCCATCTCGATCGGTTTATTGGGGTTAGGTACAGTTGGATCAGGAGTCGTACAAATCATTGAAAGCCATCAGGACAAGCTCATGCACCAAGTGGGCTGTTCCATATCCATTAAGAAGATACTAGTCAAAGATACGACGAAGGAGAGGCTTATCGAGATCGATAAAGGTATATTAACAGACAATCCCGAGGATATCCTTTCGAATCCCGAGATTGATGTTGTAATAGAAGTGATGGGTGGAATCGAAGAAACACGCGGTTATCTGATAGAGGCAATAAAGAATAAAAAGCATATCGTTACGGCCAATAAAGACCTAATGGCTTTATATGGACCGGAATTGCTGGAATTGGCCACCGATAATCAATGTGATTTGTTCTATGAAGCAAGTGTTGCAGGGGGAATCCCGATTTTACGCGGGCTTGTGGATGGATTATCTTCTGACCGCATCACGAAAATGATGGGAATCGTCAATGGAACGACAAACTTCATTTTAACGAAAATGAGCAAGGAAGGCAGAGCTTATGATGACGTATTGAAGGAAGCTCAGGAGCTGGGATTTGCTGAAGCTGATCCGACAGCCGATGTAGGCGGTTTGGATGCGGCACGAAAAATGGCGATCCTTTCCACACTCGGGTTCTCCATGAACATTGGCTTGAATGATGTTGAGGTACAGGGCATTACCGAGATATCCGAAGAGGATTTGAGATATAGCAAGAAGCTTGGTTATACAATGAAATTGATCGGTGTAGCTTCCAGGGCAGGGGATAGGGTCGAAGTAAGTGTCCAGCCTGCACTGCTTCCTGAAGCACATCCGCTGGCATCGGTAAATAATGAGTATAATGCAGTATACGTTTATGGGGAAGCCGTAGGGGAAACGATGTTTTACGGACCGGGGGCTGGCAGTCTTCCTACTGCGACTGCAGTCGTTTCGGATATGGTGACGGTCATTAAGAATATGAGGCTGGGCGTAAATGGCCGCAGTGCCGTTTCACCTCAGTACCCGAAACAATTGAAAGATGGTACTGAGATTTTCGCTAAATTCTTCATTCGATTACATGTTCAAGATGAAGTCGGCGTTTTAGCCAAAATCACGAATTTATTTGCCGAGCATGGGGTAGGATTCGATAAAATCCTTCAATTGCCCCTGGATGAAAAGGAATCTTCCGAAATCGTATTGGTTACGCATACTGCCACAAAGGCTGCATTTGAGCAAATAATACAGAAATTAAATGATTACAATATGGTAAGAGAAGTGAAAAGCACATACAGAGTTGAAGGAGAGGACATCAAATGAGCTGGCAAGGACTTATAAGCACGTATAAAGATTTTTTACCCGTTAATGAAAACACACCTGCACTAACCCTTTTGGAGGGTAATACTCCTTTAATCAGACTGAATCGGTTATCCGAAGAGTGGGGAATCGACTTACATGTAAAGTATGAAGGGGCAAATCCAACTGGATCATTTAAAGACCGCGGAATGGTCATGGCTGTCGCCAAGGCGATAGAAGAGGGCAGCGACACGATCATCTGTGCTTCCACCGGGAATACATCAGCAGCTGCAGCAGCTTATGCGGCCCGTGCCAACCTGCGCTGAATCGAAGATGTCTCTT
>NZ_JBHVQU010000026.1:0-11016 GCF_042886655.1 Peribacillus sp. NPDC058002
ATATATAGTGTCGGATTAAATATTTCAACTACTATATATCGTGTTTGTTTTGAATGACTTTTAATTTTGTCAAACGATAAATCAATTAATATAGTTAGCAAAAGGGAGGAAAATGTCGATTTACGATAATTTTTCATCAGATTTCAATTAATTTGGACCTTGCTTTTTCCCCATCCCTTTTAGGGCTTATCCCTGCAAGGGATACCTTATTTGGTCAAAAAATCTGAAAAAACTTTTTTCTTTTATCACTCTTATTATCCCACTTCTTCTATCTCATGAAATTCCATTCATCGCTTTCATATTTACTTTCTGCAATGGCATTCACTTCCTGCAATTGCTTTTCGGTTAGGACGTATGGCTCTAAATCGATCGAAAGTCCTTCGGCAAAACCTTTTTCAAAAGCTTCTTTCGCTTCAGGGATGGTAACCTTTCTTCCAGCAATATCATTTATGGCCACAGCTTTATTTTTTAAGTTTTTTTGCATTCTCTCTTTAACCCTGTCATTTGAGAATTTAAATACGCTAAAAAGCTTATCATCATCAAGATCAAGCAAAATGGACCCATGCTGAAGGATGACGCCTTTTTGCCTGGTTTGAGCGCTGCCAGCGACCTTCCTGCCCTCGACGACCAGTTCATACCAGCTTGGAGCATCAAAACAGACGGAAGACCTGGGCGATTTTAAAGCCTCTTTTTCCTGATTGGTTCGAGGCACGGCAAAATAAGCATCCAATCCCAGATTCCTGAACCCCATTAATATTCCTTCAGAAATGACACGATATGCTTCAGTAACGGTAGTTGGCATTCCCGGATAGGATTCTGGAACGATTACGCTATAAGTCAATTCATGCTCGTGCAGTACCGCTCGTCCTCCTGTTGGCCTGCGAACAAAACCAAGGCCCTGCCTTTTGACCTCTTCCAAATCAATTTCCGCTTCAGCCTTTTGAAAATAACCAATCGACAATGTTGCTGGATCCCAGCCGTAAAAGCGTATGATTGGCGGAATTTCACCTTTGCTTTGCCAGTTTAACAGTGCTTCGTCCAAAGCCATATTAAAACCCGGTGAACAATACCCCGAATCTATAAAACCCCATTTTTCTTTAGTCATCCTTACCCCTCGTTTCAATAGACTGTTTTTCAATCCCCCACAAAAAACTCACATGTAGTAGTTTAACAGACTTTAACACTCTAAAAAAGAACGTGCTATCAAGTCGATGAAGAATTTGATGAAAATTCTTTTTGATTATTGGGTAAAGCAATTATATAATAAGGATTGTCTGTATTCGTTAAGGTAGAAGGGAGTTTTTATGTTTGGAAATATTATATACACTGCTCATCATCTTGGGAGTGGTTATTGCGTATTCACTTTTTAATTGGTACCGCCAGCGTAAAATCGTTAAAACATTAACACAGGACGAATTTATCGCTAACTACAGAAAAGTGCAGCTAATCGATGTGCGGGAACCGAATGATTTCGATAATGGTCATATCTTAGGCGCAAGAAACATCCCTATGACTCAAATGAAAACCCGCTTGGTCGAAATTAGGCCGGACAAGCCTGTATATTTGTACGCTCAGAGCGAAATCATCAGCGGAAGAGCTGCAGCCATGCTATACAAAAAGGGCTACAGGGAACTTTTTCACCTAAAGGGCGGTTTCAAGATGTGGACCGGGAAAATCAAAGCAAAGAAATAAGACCCATATCCGCATGGGCTCTTTTAAATTAAAAAGACTTCTTGTGCATCACACGGGCTTTAGGGAATGAAAGTTAACTGTTGAACTTTAATGAACTCTTACATAAACATGAAAAAATCCCCGCCGGCAGGCAGGGATTTTTTTTCGTGCAAGCTATCAGTCTATGCTTGATAACGCAGAACAGGTTTTCTTGCAGCAAGAGTTTCGTCAAGCCGCTTTATAACGGTTGTATGCGGAGCTTCCTGAACGATTTCCGGGGTTTCTTCCGCTTCCTTGGCAATCTGGATCATCGCATCGATGAACGCATCCAGCGTTTCTTTCGACTCGGTTTCAGTCGGTTCTATCATCATTCCTTCTTCTACGTTCAACGGGAAGTAAATGGTCGGAGGATGATAACCGAAATCCAGCAATCTTTTGGCTATATCGAGAGTCCTTACCCCTAATTTCTTTTGACGGCGTCCGCTTAATACGAATTCATGCTTACAATGACGATTATATGGTAAGTCAAAAAATGGTTCCAACCTACGCATCATATAATTGGCATTGATGACCGCATTCTCGGTGACGGCTTTAAGACCATCAGGCCCCATTGACCGAATATACGTATATGCCCTCACGTTTATCCCAAAATTACCATAATAAGGTTTTACCCTGCCGATGGATTGCGGACGATCATAATCAAGAACGAATTGTTCACCTTTTTTGACCACAAGCGGTTTAGGCAAGTAAGGAATCAAGTCCGACTTCACCCCTACAGGACCAGAACCCGGGCCGCCCCCGCCATGCGGGCCTGTGAATGTTTTATGGAGATTTAAGTGAACCACATCAAAGCCCATATCACCCGGTCGTGCTTTTGATAGAACTGCATTCAGGTTGGCTCCATCATAATAAAGCTTCCCACCTGCGTCATGGACAAGTTGGGCCATTTCCAAAATATTTTCTTCAAACAATCCCAATGTATTGGGGTTCGTCAGCATCAAGGCCGCGGTATCCGGTCCGACAACACGCTTTAAATCCTCAAGGTCGACTAACCCATTTTCATCCGACTTCACTGTAATCGTTTCAAGCCCGGCAACAGTTGCAGAGGCAGGATTCGTACCGTGTGCAGAATCAGGTACAATCACTTTAGTCCGTTCTGTATCGCCATTCGCTTCGTGAAAAGCGCGAATCATCATCAATCCAGTCCATTCACCGTGAGCACCTGCTGCAGGCTGTAATGTCACTTGGTCCATCCCGGTGATTTCCGTTAAGTGTTCCTGCAAATCAAATAATAGTCCCAATGCTCCCTGAACAGTAGCCGGATCCTGATATGGATGGATATGGGCAAAACCGTTGAAGCGCGCCACATTTTCATTTATTTTCGGATTATATTTCATCGTGCATGAACCCAGCGGATAAAAACCCGAATCCACCCCATGATTCCGCTTGGAAAGTGCTGTATAATGACGCATGATATCAAGTTCGGACACCTCAGGAAGTTCTGCCTCTTCTTCACGGATGTAGTCGGCAGGAAGGATTTCTTCGAGCGAAATAGTTGCAACATCCATTTCTGGCAGACTGTATCCGATTCGACCGGAAGTACTGATTTCAAAAATGAGTGATTGATCTTGATTATTCATGTTGATCCCCCAATTCCTGCGCAAGTGCATCAATTTCTTCTTTAGTTCTAAGTTCAGTTACCGCGACCAGCATATGATCTTTCAGCTCAGGATAAACCGTCCCTAAATCGAAGCCGCCGATCATCCCTTTTTCAAAAAGGTTTTTATTGATTTCTGAAAACGAAGCAGGCAGTTTAATGACAAATTCATTAAATGAAGGACCGTCGAATATCACTTCCACCCCTTTTGCCATAATTGTTTTTTTCGCATAATGCGCTTTTTGAATATTTTGCACAGCCATTTCTTTGACACCCTTTTTCCCAAGCGCGGTCATTGCGACAGAAGCTGCCAAGGCATTCAAAGCTTGATTGGAACAAATGTTGGATGTGGCTTTGTCACGGCGGATGTGCTGTTCACGAGCTTGAAGGGTCAGTACAAACCCCCTTTTACCATTTTCATCCACCGTTTGACCGACGAGTCGGCCCGGAACTTTCCGAACAAGTTTATTAGTAACGGCAAAATAGCCACAATGAGGTCCCCCAAATGCCGCTGGAATGCCGAATGGCTGGGCATCCCCCGTTACGATATCTGCACCGAGTGCTCCAGGGGATGTCAAAGCTCCCAATGCAAGCGGGTTACTGGAAACGATAAACATGGACTTGACACCATGAATGATTTCCTCCATTTCTTTCAATGGCTCGATGCGGCCAAAAAAGTTCGGATATTGCACGATCACTCCTGCAATGTCATCATTCGCCAATTCGCTTAAAGCAGCTAAATCCGTCACACCGTCTTTATAAGGAATTTCGACCACTTCCACCCGTTGCCCTTTCGCATATGTCTTCACAACTTCCCTTGATTCAGGATGAACGGTTCCTGAAATGAGAATCTTCTTGCGCCGCGTCTGGCCTGAAGCAAGCATGGCTGCTTCGGCTAGCGCCGTCCCGCCATCATACATGGAGGAGTTAGCTACATCCATTCCCGTCAATTCGCATATCATCGTTTGATATTCGAAGATCGCCTGAAGCTCGCCCTGTGAAATTTCTGGCTGATACGGTGTATAAGCCGTATAAAACTCAGAACGGGATAAAACATGATCGACGATGACCGGTGCGTAATGATCATAGACACCCGCACCAAGGAAGGAAGCATAGTTTTTAAGGTCCGCATTCTTGGCAGCTAGCCTTGATAATTCTTTCATTAATGCAGGTTCCGATTTAGCAGGCTTAATATCGTATTCTCCTTGAAAGCGAACGCTTTCAGGGATATCATTGAAAAGTTCTTGAGCAGAAGATACCCCTATAACTTCCAGCATTTCTTGTTTATCTTGCTCTGTCATGGGTAAATAACGATGTTTCATCTAATGACCATTCCCCTCTATTTACGTGGTTTTTTATAAAAAGGTGTTTGTATGATAACGGCTTTCAAACGCTTGGAACGGATTTCCACTTCGACTTCCGCATCCAGTACCGAAAATTCCTTATCGATAAGTACCAATCCCACGTTTTTCTTCAATGTGGGTGATTGGGTACCGGTCGTGACCTCACCAATGACTTTATCACCGCTGTAGATCTTATACCCATGACGCGGAATGCCACGGTCAATCATTTCAATTCCCACAAGCTTGCGGGGAGCTCCATTCTCCTTTTGCTCAGCAAGAACGGCTTTCCCGAAAAAGTCCACTTCCTTATCCACTTTCACTGCAAAACCAATACCGGCTTCTATCGGGGTGATGTCCGCTGAAAGCTCCTGCCCATACAGCGGCAGCTTCGCTTCAAAACGCAGGGTATCACGAGCACCTAAACCAATCGGCTGAACCCCCTCTTCCTTTCCGGCTTCCATAATCGCCTTCCAAAGGGCAGGACCATTTTCACTGTCACTATATATCTCAAAACCATCTTCACCAGTGTATCCAGTACGGGATACCAACGTGGAGATACCGTTAATCAGGACATTTTCCTTGAACTTGAAAAATCCAATTTCACTTAAGTCAGTATTTCCCGATAGTTTTTGTAATATCTTTTCTGCAGATGGTCCTTGAAGTGCCAGCTGTGTATAGTCACTCGATACATTCGTAATTTGGACATCTTCCGTTAAATTAGCTTGAAGCCAATTGAAATCTTTTTCTGTATTCGCTGCATTGACCACGAGCAGATAGTCGTCCTCTGCCCTTTTATACACGATAAGATCATCAACCGTGCCTCCGTTTTCATAACACATGGCGGTATATTGGGCACCGCCCTGCTGCAGCTTTGATATATCATTAGTCAGCATCTTCTGTAAAAAGGAAAGGCTTCCAGGACCCTTAACATCGACTTCCCCCATATGGGAAACATCGAATAACCCCGCTTTTGTACGTACGGCTTCATGTTCGTCCTTAATACCCGAAAATTGGACAGGAAGTTCCCAGCCGCCAAAATCGATCGTTTTACCTCCGTATTCACGATAAACCTCAAATAGTGGTGTTCTTTTTAAATTGGTCAAAAAATGACCCCCTTCAGATTTTTTTTAAAAATTGATTGGCTTCATTATCAAAAGCTTCTTGTCATTTCGCATCAGGTATATCCTGATTCATGATGTGAAAAAAGCACAAAAAAGGACAGAGAAAGCCCATTTGAGCTTTTTCTCTGTCCTGAAACCTGAAAGTTTACCTATGTAATAGGTTTTCCCCTTTGGTGGCCGTCCCAAAACGGGCGGCGCTCTCCAGAGTTGCGTCCAATAAGAGTTCTTTTGCCTGAGAGATTCACTGCTAAGTTTGCTCCTTCGGCGCTACATCCGTAGTCTCTCCCCTTATCTTCACCCGCATATGAATGGTTCGCCAATGAAAGGAAGCGAAATAGCCCCAAGCATCGGTAAAACCTTTGAGCATCATGGAATGCATTCTCTGCCAATTCTCCTAAAACTTCAGAAACCGTTTGAGTGTCTCCTTCAGTAATCTTGGATAAATTAAGAGCCTATAGCCCATACTAAGAAAACGCGAACTGCAAAATAGATGTACAAAGATTCTTTGTAGCGTTTGGAAATTGAATTTTCTAAATATACTTATATCCTACCCTAAGAAACTTATCTCTGCAATATCTTTTGAAGAGAAATATTTTTCTTACTTCACATACGAAATGTTCGGGTTTTGACCCTTTATTAAGGAAATTATGATTTAAGAGGGAGTTATTTCTATGAAAATCAATATATCCTTCAATTCTGAATGGAATGACGAGCTTCTGCAAAAAATGGAAAATGACGGTCCATGGGGAAATTGGGATCTTTATAAGTTGGCGGTTCAAATGGAGGAAAATCTTATCATCCCTGATTTTGAAGGTTTACAGGCGCCCAAGCACCTTCCGCAGTTAACCCCGCTTCCCCATCAATTGGAAGCAGCGAAGCAAGTGGTGGAAAAGATGAATGGAAAGGCCATTTTAGCTGATGAGGTGGGGCTCGGAAAAACAATTGAAGCAGGCTTGATCCTAAAAGAGTATATGATTAGGGGCCTTGTAAAAAAAGTATTGATCCTTGTTCCAGCCTCCCTTGTCACACAATGGGCTTTTGAATTGAATACCAAGTTTCATATACCTGCAGTTGTTCAGAGAAAAAGTTATGTTTGGGAATCCTGTGATGTAGTCATTTCATCCATCGATACAGCTAAACGCGCTCCACATCGAGATATCATTTTCACTCAGGAATATGACTTCATCATTATTGATGAGGCTCATAAACTTAAAAATAATAAGACGAAGAACTATGAATTCGTCCAAAATCTGAAAAAGAAATTTTGTTTACTCCTGACAGCCACTCCGATTCAAAATAAAGTCGAGGAGATTTTTCACCTCGTTTCGTTATTGAAACCGGGCCACTTGGGAAATGCTTCGCTCTTTTCGGAAAAGTATAAAGGGAAAGGCCGCAACATCATTGAAGATGAACACCTAAAGGAACTGGTCAATACTGTCATGATTCGAAACCGGCGGGCCGATACTGGCATTGAATGGACAAAACGGCATGTGGAAACCATCACCATTGAATTTTCTCCAACGGAACAGGCATTGTATGATGCTGTTTCCAAATTCAAGCCTATTTCGGATGGATCAAAAGGAAGCGCCTTTTCGGCTCTCACCCTCCAAAGGGAAGCATGCAGCAGCAGAGAGGCGGTCTTTTATACTTTAAAGAATATGAAAGAAAAATATGATCAGCCTTCCCCTGACTTTTTGGCAAAGCTTGATGATTTATTTTCTAAGGTGAATGAAACAGTTCAAAACTCCAAGGCTGAAAAAGCTTTGGAACTGATCAAGAAAATTGATGACAAAGTGATTATCTTTACCGAATACCGGGCGACTCAGCTATATCTCCAATGGTACCTTCAGCAGAATGGAATTTCTTCGGTTCCTTTCCGAGGCGGTTTTAAGCGCGGAAAGAAAGACTGGATGAGAGAATTATTCCAAAAGAATATACAGGTATTAATTGCAACAGAAGCTGGCGGGGAAGGGATAAACCTTCAGTTTTGCCATCACTTGATTAATTTTGACCTGCCATGGAACCCCATGAGGCTCGAACAGAGAATTGGACGGATTCACCGCCTTGGTCAGGAAGAAGATGTAATGATTTATAACTTTGCCACGAAAAATACAGTAGAAGAACATATTCTGAAGTTACTATACGAAAAAATAAATTTATTTGAAAAAGTAATTGGAGAATTGGATGATATTCTAACCAAACTGGATATTAACAATATTGAAGAATATTTAATCGATGTGGTCGGCGAGTCCAAAACAGAGGGCGAAATGAAGATCAAGATGGATAATTTTTCATCATTAATCCAATTCGCCCAATCCATGAAGGAAGGTGAGGTTCATGCAGCAACGGGAAATTCATGATTTTTTAAAAACTTACTTTAAGGCCAACGATTGTGAAATACTGGATAATGCGCCGGCCCACCTTACAGTCCAATTGACGATTGAAATGGATAAAGAATTGATGAATAGACCCTTTTATTGGCATTATCTAGAAAAAACAGGTGGCGTTCCGAACCCAGCACAGATGACTTTCATTACCGATCCCGAACAGGCTCCAGCCGATTTAAAGGGAGAAATGATTCATTTTGGCTCCCCACGCCTACATCAGATTATTCAATCAACCAAAAAGCTGGCAGGGTATACTAGACTTTTTGAGGATGCTCCTCCACCAAAGGGCGGCGGAAATAATCCTTTGTTTCCTTGGCTGACCCTGAATGTGAAAATATCCTATCAATGTGACCGTAAAAAAGATACTTTCATGTCGATCGGATTGAATTTAATCTCGGGTGAAATCATGGAAGGGTTTCACCATCGGGTTTTACCTGTAAAGGTCACCCCAAAAATACCGGATTACTCCTTTACGCTTTCACCTTTAATCATGCCCAAGAGTGGATTGGCAAGACTGGATACATACATCAGGACCAGTTTCGAGGATGATGACCATTCCTGGGCGGAGGAAGCAATGCTGCGCTGGCAGAATGATTTGAATTTATTGGAGCATTTTTACAAGGATATGGACGAAAAAAGTGAGAGTTATTATACCGAGAAAGAAGCACTAAAAGCCCAATATGAACCCAACATCAGAATATCCATCATAAACGGAGGATTATTTTACCTGTCAGATAGGGCATTGGGATAAGTATAGAACGAAAAGAAACAGATGTCCTAAGTTCGGGACATCTGTTTCATTTTTTGATATTTTTCCTTACGAACATCGACAAAGCAAAAGGGACAATGCCAAACCAATGGGACATACCATGATTTTTATCCTCTTTTCTGTGACGGCGCTTTTCTTTTCGTTCTTTTTTCGTCAGATTAAAATACTCGACAAGCTGCTGCGTCAGATATTTTATATAAGCGTTTGTAGACATTTAAAATCATCACCCTATGCAAAGTATGCCCGGTTTACGCTCCTTTTATTCCTTCGCTTGTACCCTGAACACGTGAACCTGTCGCGTTCCATTTAAAAAAAGTTTTGATTTTCGTATTACACAGCCTGCTTTTCCAACCATTCCTTCACTTGCCCAGCTTCTTTATCGTATTGAATGATGACCCTCCCCTCGCGATCATTTTTGGTCGTGGAAGAAAACTCGATATATACGTAAGGACCTTCTTGTTTCATCAAGGAATACCGCACCACACCATTGGGATATGAAATTTCCCCCTGGATGATTTTTGGAATCTCTTCGCTCCAATCTGCCGTCACATCCTTGATGGCTAGATGGACAAGGTGGTCGGCCACAAGCGATTCTTCCACTTCTTTATAAAACTTTTTATCAATGATAAACTGGTCTATCATTAGTATCGTGAACATGATGAAAACACTCGCTACAATCATGACCATCGGGAAAACGACTCCTTTCTGATTATTCATCGACTTTCGCAACATTCCTAATGAATGGGTGAAATCTTCGACTGAAAGTAGTCCCTGCTTTATCCGTTATATTTATTACAATGGCGCCGCCATCCTTCTCAACCTGAAATTCAGAAATGTTCTGCAAGATGACCTCATGCCCCATTCCATTCACTCGTCTTCGGACCTTATCTTCATATTGTTCATACGATGATAATTGCTCACCTGAAAGCAAATATAATTTATTTCCCATTACATCCTGAACTTTGGAACTTCGGACCTCCTGCTTCATTTGCATGGTAAAGACCTCCCACTCTTTAGGATGCAATTTATCAACGAATCCCATTTGGGTGTGAATGATAGAAAAAAGCTGTAGAACAAAAAGGGACGTCGTCATTAAAATCATTAAAGAAAAAAGCATTTCGATCATCGTAAAGCCATCATTTTTTCGCAGCATCACAAATGGATTCCAGATTACCCGATTCATCTTCATAACGTACACACCCTTCAATCATTCCCGGGAAATCCCCATGGTCCTTCCAAACCAATTCATAGGATCTTTTTTTATAAATGATCTCCTGACCAACTGCTTCTATCTCCCCATCCATGAACGCCGTCAATCTTTCATATAATAAATGGTGGGCTTCTGTCCTTACGGCAATATCTTTCCGATCCATCAATAACACTTCAAGAATTGGCAAAATGGCAAGGACCAGGAATATACAAACGGCAAAAGCGGCTATCAGCTCAAGGTAGACGTAACCTTTACAATTTCTCAATCCTGAACCTCCCTTTACCGATATTGAGGATCAGCTTGTACTTTCCCTTTGAGGTGTCAATCATAATCGTTCCGGCTTTTGAAGCATTTCCATACTGATTAAAATGAAAGCTGAACCCCAAAGTGCCACTTAAAAACTTTATATCCTTAGGTATGCTTCTCTCTAGGACGACCCCTTCCTTATATGACGAAACGGTATAAACCTTTTGGGTATTATCAATATGGAGGTAAATCAAGCTCTCATGACTGATGGCATACTGTTGTGCATAGAAAAGATCCTCATGGAATTGAGAAAGGAATAGCCTATTTTCCATTCCTTTTGTGAAGCTAGGATATAGATTAGGACCGATGGAGATCAGGAGTACAAAAATAACGAGGACAATGAGGGTTTCAGATAGTGTATACCCCCCACTGGAATGCCGTATTTTCGCTTCTCTCCTACTCAACGACCGTTATCTTCCCTTTACTATCCAAACTAATATCATCCCCATTAGGACAGGATGTCTGTTTGAGATAGCCTTGACTTTCCAATTCACCGATACTTCCGGGCAGTTTAGCATTGTCGATCTCATAAGCCTGTACCTGTGCTTGGGC
>NZ_JBHVQU010000026.1:11026-39553 GCF_042886655.1 Peribacillus sp. NPDC058002
CCTTTAGACTGGATAGTTGATTGGTTCTTCGTGATATTGGGTATCGTTATAATCAAAAGGATGGATATTACCAGTAAAACAATAAGCATTTCAATTAGTGTAAAACCACGTTCATTCATTTTTTTCAACATATCATCATGCTCCTGAAACCATCTGAATACCAGATGACCTTCGAGCATTTTCACCTCCTGAATACAAAAAAATGAAATCCTATATACCTTCCAGCAGTGAGAACATCGGCAGCAAAACTGCCAAATAAATGGATACGATCAAAAGACCTATAAGTGAAAACATAAGAGGCTGAATGATTTTCAAGATTACATTCATTCTCTCTTCAATTTTCTCCAGTAAAAATCGGCTGTAATGAAGCAGCTCCGCATCAAGTCTGCCGTATTTTTGACCATTTGCAGCGACCACCGGTAAATTCCCATCAAAATATGGGAGCTCACGGAAAATCATTTCAAGTGATCTGCCCTCAATCAAATCATCCTTAATGATATTGCATAGTTTTTGATAAAAAGGCTGCTGTTGATTTATCGAGAATAATTTGATGCTATCGTTTATCGATAGCCCTCCGGAAAGTAAGCCACTGAATTGGCTAGCAAAAAAATAAGTTTCGTATAATTTGATGAAGGTCCCGAATATCGGAATTCCCATCAAAATCCTTCGCTGCCTTAATGGGCACAAACCGTTAAACCAAAATCGTTTGAGTACATACAAGAATAGGAGCAATCCGAGTAAAAAGAAGGGGAGTGCTGGAAGAATGAATGTGGAGGCTGTCATTAATTTTAAGAGTGCGTGCTGATCAACATCCATCGTGAAATAGATTGTCTGGAATTTGGGAAGGAGAACACTCTGAAGAATATAAAAAACGATGCACACAAAAAGGACTAAGAATACGGGATACACCATTAACTTTTTTACTTTATCCATATCCTCGGTTCTTTTCTTCCAATATCGCCCTCCTTCTTTCAACGCCCGTTCCAGGTCGCCATATTGTTCTCCATAAAATATATAACTTACAAGCTGCGGATGAAAACCTAAATGGGTCAGCACCATGTGCAACGGGTAACCGTTCCTTAAATCGGCTTTAGCCTGAGTGAAGTCTTCCGCTTTCTTCTTTGATTCCTGAAACTCAAGAAAATGTAAAGCATCCGCCAAAGGATAACCATGATTCAATAATTCACCTAGCTTCGAAATAAAGACTGCCTGCTCTTTTACCTTCCATTTACTTTTTGGTTTCATCATATACCAGCCGTTCATATTCCTCGGAATCCACATAGCCCATTGCAACCGCTTTTCCGATTTCATCCTTCAATTGGCGGTAGCTGACCGTTGCCTTTCCTTTTTCATTTCCCATTATCCCGAGAACCTCAGCTAGGTTTTTTCCATATAGCAATTCATATACACTTGCCCTTTTATTCCTGGCAGTCATTTTGCAAGGTAAAGCACAGTCCCCTTTACATGGAAGACATCGCAATTCAACCAGCCGCTGTGCTGTCACGCCAATCAAACTCTGTTCAACCTCAAGCAAGCTGACACCAAATTCCAGTAACCTGGAGATGGCGCCCTGGGCGTCCCTTGTATGCATGGTTGTAAGTACCAAATGACCGGTCAATGCGGCACGCACTGCGATCTTGGCGGTTTCTGCATCCCTGACTTCCCCGACCATGATCACGTCTGGGTCATGCCTCAGAACAGCTTTTAGACCGACAGAATACGTAATGCCCGCCTTTTCATTAATTTGGACTTGCAATACCTTTTCGGATACATTTTCAATGGGATCTTCAAGTGTAATAATATTTCGATTGATCATCTCATTGGCATGGTGAAGCAGGGAATATAGTGTCGTGGTTTTTCCACTGCCAGTCGGGCCGGTAAATATGAGCATGCCATGGGAATGCTTCAGTAGCGCAATCAATTTTTGAACGGTGCTTGGAAATAAGGATAACTGTTCTAGAGGAAGGATATTCTGTTGGGGTATTAAGCGGATGACCAAACTTTCGAGATGGGCAGTGGGTAAAGTGGAAAGGCGGAGTCCGACCACCTGGTTGGCCAAATTGATGGTGATGGCACCACTTTGGGGCCTCCTTTTCTCCCCTATATCCATCGAGGCAAGAAACTTCAAATGAGCGATCAGCCTCTCTGCTTCAAAGAATGATAAGGTTTCCTTTGGAACAAGCTTATTGTCTATCCTGAATTGGATGAGAGGTCCCTCCCTTCGAAAAAAAATGTGGATATCCGATGCTGATTCCCGGACAGCACGGGTCAGTATTTTTTCTGCGGTCTTTTCAATCGATATCAATTCATTCATCACCTCCTATGCTTCTTGTTGTATGGATTCGACAATCCACGACATATTCCTTCCTTCAAAAAAAAAAATTCCCGAAAAAAATCGAGAATCATCTCACATGCTCATTTTCAAATCAAGACTTTTGGAAACCAAATTTCTTAATGCGTCTACATTATGACCAATCACCAGTTTTTGCCCGTCCATGAGAATGGGCCTTCTTAATAACTTCGGTTCTTTTGTTAATAATTGGATTGCATCGGAAAGCATCATTTCGTCCATATTAATTTGTAAGTCTTTGTATGCTTCACTTCTTGTTGCTAAGACTTCATCAAGCCCTTCCGATGTCAATTCAAGAATTCTTTTTAACTCTGCTACAGTTGGAGTCTCTCTGAATAAATGTCGCTCATCGAAGGAAACATGATTGGCCTTTAACCATTTTTTTGTTTTGCGGCAAGAGGTACAACTTGGATACGAAAAGAAAGTTAACTGTGCCATACTAATCACTCCCCGTTCACAATTTGTATACATTATTAATCTATGTAACAATTGTATAACATTTGCACAATTATTGTATAGATATTTGCTTATTAATCCGCTTTATTTGTGAACATTTTATAAATTAAAGGGAGTTTGCTCTTTCTCTTATTCCATTTTTTTCTGCCTGCATTATAATGGACATAGTTAAACTATGGAATAGCAGGAGGAAGTAATGGAACAAACGTTAAAAATAACAAACGTGTTAGCTGATCCCACCAGATATAATATATATCAGTATATTGTGAATAAGCATGGTGATGTATCGGTACAGCAAATCGCCGATTCTTTTAACATCCATCCAAATGTTGCCCGTTTGCATTTGTCAAAACTGGAGGATATCGATATGTTGACCTCTGATGCCCGAAAGACCGGGAAAGGGGGTCGTCCCAGCAGACTTTATCGATTATCCGATAAAGTCATTCAGCTAAATTTTCCATATAGGAACTATCAGCTGCTTTCAAAGATTGCCATCAAGACGATGATGACATTAGGGGAACAAGGAAAACAGGCACTTTATGAAACGGGAAAAGTATTCGGGGAGGAATTGATCAATCAGCAACTAGCCTTGACATCGATCGATGGACTTGGTTTTGGGGAAAAGGTCAATATGCTTAAAAATGCGGCTACCCTCGCAGGATTATCTCCTGAAATACAAGCAAGCGAAGAAGAAAATAAAATATACTTCCGTATCTTCAATTGCCCGTTTAAGGAAGTGGCTGAAGTGGAGCCAGAAACAATCTGCTCCATGCACAATTCATTTTTGGAAGGTATGTTCGAAGCCTTGTTTGAGAATGTCAATATTGTGGAATTAGAAAATATGATGTCCAATTGTGCAACATGCTCATACCAGGCTTCGGTTCTCACATAGAAACAAAAGGCATCCTTTACATTACCTTACAATTTCATTTATAATTATTTTGAATGTACACGTCTAGACATAAGGAGGGATTCGGGTGGAACGCATGTTCAGAGTATGTGGATTTTGGACAGGAATTATGGCAATTTTCTTTTATCTTGGCCATATGCATCAAACGTCTTTGCTTTTCTTTGCACAAACGATCTTTTTTGTACTTTTAAGTTATTTGAAATTATCTGAGCGCATGTATATTTATGTTTTCGGCGCCTATCTTACCGTTTTCTTTGCAGGATTTTCCTACTGGAGCGTATTTATGATGACTCCGGGTACCGCGCATTAAGAACAAGCAATATTACATAACCCATGAATTTTGATTCATGGGTTTTTACTTGTCATCATTCAGGAAAGATCCTCACATCTTCTGCTATATTCTTTGTTTGGAGCAGCACTTTGAAATGTTCACTAAATCCCCCTGGAACGATTAGCCCCCGAATTGCACGATTACGCTTTGCCGTTTTCGAGAATGGATCAGTTCCTTGATGGTCCTTCAATTCCTCCAATATCCCTGCTTTAAGCAAGAAATCATTTTGAAGAAATAGCCCCTGATTGGAAAGTTCCTTTCTTTTTCCAATCTCGAGTAATGTGTCAAAATGGATATGTGTCGTCAAATCCATATCACCAGGATAAATAAGCGCATCTTTAATCATTTGATGCTGATGATAGCCCCTCAAGCTCCCTTGAAGATGAGCTGGCTCCTTCCATTCCCTTTCGGTATAGCCATAATCAATCGTAAGGAGAATACCCGATTCGATACAGGAAACGATCTTCTCATATTCAAGGACCATTTTTAGGGGAACTTCATATCGTTGTTTTTCATTTAAGGTGATAGTTCGTTCTGTAAGGTAAGATAGAATCTCAGGATTGTCCAAAGGTTCCCTCTCTTCCACCAATTCGCCTTCCTTTTCAGTGACGAATAACTCTACCAGGGCTCCGTTATACTTTTCAATGACATGTACAGGCAGCGCGTCGAAAAGTTCATTTGAAAAGACGATTCCATTTACATTCGTCCATTTTTCTAAACTGGGGGCAGAAACTGCCTGTTTGAACATCCCTATACGTTCTTGCTGAACCTTTCTATGAAATGGACTGCCATCCACAAGGATATAAGTCAGAGAGTCCCATATCTCCGGTTCCATTTCTTTTATGAAAACAAGGATGTCATAAGCCAGTTTACCGTCCCCTGCGCCGACCTCGATGATTCTTGGTGAAACTCCGCACCTTTTTATCAAATAAACGAACCACCTGGCCAGTGATCTCCCAAATGCATCCCCAACATTGCCAGACGTA
Organism: Peribacillus sp. NPDC058002; assembly: GCF_042886655.1. Taxonomy (NCBI): domain Bacteria; kingdom Bacillati; phylum Bacillota; class Bacilli; order Caryophanales; family Bacillaceae; genus Peribacillus; species Peribacillus sp. NPDC058002. Next base: position 16,060 of record NZ_JBHVQU010000026.1, read on the forward strand.
TAAAAATCCCCTCTTGAGCCAATTTTCTCTTTTGCGCGTGCATAGTAGCCTATATTTGGCGTATATAAAACAGCATCCATATAGTCATGATAGGAAATCCTTTTTTGGGGGCTTCCTGCAATCAATTCCTTCAAGTGGTTTTTCAACACAATAGCCTCCGTCTCCATGATCTTCCACCATATTGAAAATTAAACTTTCCTTTTTCTTAATAAAACACAAGAATAAGTTTTTTTATCGACCATACACGAAAACAAATTTAAGGTTCACAAAATGTTCAATTTTTCATCTCACAGTTCTTAAGGGTGCCACCATAAAAAAATGAATGCTTCAGGCAAATATTCATATATGCAACTTACCTCAGAGCAGGAACAGAAGAGTCATCCACACTAGGAAGACACAGAAATTTTCTATAAGCCTTTTAAAGGTGAATGTCAAAACGTTTTTTTATTCAGTATAGTTGCGGAAATGACCCATTTCAATATTTTTACATTATAAAATGTTAAAAATAAAACAGGTGCCATATGGCACCTGCAAAAGTCATTATTTCAAAAAGGGATTAGTATTCTTTTCATCCATAATGGTCGTGACAGGCCCATGCCCAGGAAAAACGATAGCATCATCAGAAAGTGTCAGCAGCTTCGTTTCAATGCTATTTAACAGCACTGCCTCGCTTCCGCCTATTAGATCGGTTCTGCCAACGCTTCCCTGGAACAAGACGTCCCCTGAAAAGAGGAAACGTTCTTCCTTCACATAATACGAAACGCTCCCTGGTGAGTGTCCGGGAGTTTCTAATACTTCGAAAGTGAATCCTCCAATAGTAAGCTCCTGCTCATTTGCCAGGATGTGATCGGCAGGCTTCATTCGCATCGGACTTTCTGGAAACCAGTTTTGAGAACCATTCAATGCGGGATCAAGCAGCCACTTGGCCTCTTTTTCATGAATATATGCAGGTATCCCATAATGATCCCGAATAGCATCAAGAGCACCGATATGGTCAAAATGTGCATGTGTCAATAAAATCGCCAAAGGCTTTAAATTTTTTGTTTGTATGTACTGTATGATTTTATGTGGCTCTTCACCCGGATCGAAAATGATGCAATCCTGTCCATCGGAGACTACATAACAATTCGTTTGTAGCGGGCCTAAAGGGATTTGTTTCCATTTCATTTCCAACAACTCCAATATTATTTTCTATCTTCATCTTACACTAATTATCCTGCTAATGTTAATCCAGTTTACTCAAGTCATAGAAGTGTCACCTATTAAACCTCGACAAATAATTGAAAAAATATTAAGATATTAACAAATGCAATCTTTTCTACATATTTTTGGTAGTTGCTTTATTCTCTGGGTATATTATTAGGGATTAGGTATTCATTACGGAAAAAGGGGGTTTTGACATGATATTAATGGTTGTTTTCGGACTTGTGGCTATATTAGCAGTAGCAGCTGTGTTTACCTCATTAAAAAAGAGAAACTTCTTAGGATTCATTTTTGCAGCCGGCAGTGCAGTCGTGTTTGGCTGGTTCACTGTCATGACTATCATCAACAGCGGTTTTCCTGTTGCCCATTGAAGAAAAAAGCTCGCCATCCGGCGAGCTTTTGTTTTTTAGGTCATCATGTTTGTTTGAACAATCTTTGTATTTGATGGGTTTTCATATCAATGATTTTTTCAAATTGATATCCATATAAGCAGAAGTTGCCATCAAGCGAACAGCTTAATGGTTCATTTTCCATGTCCTTCATCAATTCTTCTTGTGTGCCTTTTTCCCAATTTAATTTAGTTAAGGTAAACCTTCCCTCATATTGGTCCGCATCTTTTGATTCATTAGGAATGAAGGTTATGAATTCCTTGTTTTTTTCAATGAAATCATAGGATGGGATCACCCAATCTGAAAAGCTTTTCAATAGCGGCACGGAAAAAGAGTGGATCGGCTTGTTTGTAGAATCATAAAATGCATATGTACCCCGATCTTTTTTTTCTGTCTCCACTTGAATCGTCATCAGCGCTTGTTTTATCTTTTTAAAGTGAATGACATCGAGCATAATACTGTCCGCTCCATCCTTATTAAGCGCTTTTCTTTCCAGGGGAGCCGTCAAAGCAGGTTCTTCCTTGTCCCAATCCAGAAACATCAATTCATTTTCACTTGCCCATTGAGCAAAGGGCTGCGGAAAGTCCAGAGTTTCCATAGTTTGTTCATCTGGATTCAACACATAACTGCTGTATGTCCAATCTTCATAAAAACTCGATACAAACAACTGGCCATCTTTAAATGAATTCCACTCATAAGCTAATTCATAGGCTGGGATCGCCACGGAATACAATGGATTTCCCGTTTTATCGAGTATTGTGATTGATGCTTTATCCGAAGAGGTGAAGGACGATAACAAAATATGCGTACCAGACGGACTGATCGATACTTCAGAAAACGCAAAAGCCGGCTGATAGAAAACGGAAGTATCATTCGTCTCCAAATTCCATGTCATCAACTGGGATAATTCATTACCATCCCGCTTCACAGAATATAAAATGGTTTTAGAATCCAGCCATCCAAAAATGGCTTCGATTTTTTCCGTTTCTGCAGTCGGGACCTTCAAATTGCTTACTGAAATTTCCATGTTGGATTGGGAATGTTCTTTTTCCGTAACATTTACGGGTTTACTAAGGTCCTTGGAAGGCTCACAAGCCGAGATAAGAAGGATAGTGGAGATAAATAATGGGATGAAACACAACATCTTACAAATGGAAAGCCGCATACAAAGTGCTGCTTTGGATACTTTAATCTCCACACACCTCCCACTTCAAAACTAAAACGCCTGGCATATGTGAGCGAGACATTAGAAAGAGAGTAAGGACTGACCAATCGAATCCTTACTCTCTTTCATTATAAAGTAAAAAAGAGAAAATGTGGCGGATAATGACCTTATATTTTTTTGGAAGTATATTCCTTAGGAGAATGCATCACATATATAGGCCTGCCATCAAAATCTTGACAGAATCTTCATATATACCAGGCAAATGGGATAGCGGAAGCGGATTGATGCCCTTTCCCAGTTCGATTGTGAATCCACCCCGTTTAAATTCCTGAATGAACCAATCTTTATACCCGGCATGGCTGTCAACATATTGTACGGCCCGATATCCGCTGCGCTCCTCAAACTCCCTCGCAACATTCGCTGCCTGTTCGGGCTCATGGCCCTCATATCCCCAATAGAATTCTTTTCCCTGGGTGTGAAGTGCAAGCACTCTTTCAAAATTCCGTCTTATTGCCAGCTCCTTCATGGCCAATGCTTCTGGTTCTGATAGCGCGGTCTCTCCTGGAAAATCCCTCGGGGCAGGAGCTTTTGGAATCTTTCTGCGCTTTTCAATCTCCCAATTGGCAGGATATTGATTATTCAGGTCTACACCGCGGATATTGGCTTTCCAAGCATAAAAAGCAGGATTACCATTATTTATTTTTAAAACATCAACCTTCCCCTCTGCCGCCTCCTTCCCCTTTAGGACAAGCTCGACTCCATCCGGATTCACCATTGGAACCATCGAAATGGTCATATCCCGATAGAAGGGCATACAATCCATTTCACATAGTGTACGATCATTCGTTACCGCCAGCAGAAAATCATTCAGCCATTTCATCAAAACTGCCGTAGTGATCCATTCATTAGCATGGAATGAACCGTTATAATGTATGACCTTTTCACCTTGACCGATTCTTACCTCAAGTAGTTCTTTTCCCAACACACTCCTCCCGATCGATTCAACCTTAATAAAGGGGTAATGAAAAGATAGAATATCGAGATCGTCAAGAAGTGATTGATATCCATAAGGCTTGTCGGTGACAATCATGGGATTCATCACCCGGACGGGTACGGAAAAAGGTTTTTGTCCATCTTGATTCAACAATATTATCCCATCGATGGGCAGGTGATATTGTAAAGCGATTTCGGCAAAATCAATATCTAACCGGGACTCTTCCTGAACAATGTACCCAGGTATCTGTACTTCCCTGCCATTTGGCAAAACCCCGCCAGTAATTGCGGGATTGGCATCCTCAATCAAAACCCGAGGAATTTGGAACAATTGACTGTAATATGCCAAATCATCCCCGCTTCTGCTCACAACTTTCATTCAGCCTCCGCTCCTTTCATTGTTTTATCTTTATGAAGCGAAAACAGAAAGATGTTCAGGAAGTCTAACGTGTTTCATAATTGTAGTGCTACTGATTCTCCCGAAAAAACAAAAAAACCTGGATTGTGCCAGGTTTCCTTTATCAACGTTGCTCATAAAATCGGAGTAAATCCCCATAAATGATTTTGTCGGAGTACTCAAGCTCCTGCTTTGCCTTATCCAAATACTTTTCACATGAATCCTTTGCTGTCGCGGCTCCGGTCTTTTTATCATAACAGGTATCCATCGTATAGAGATGATCCTTTGTGATGAAACTGCTATCGCGAAGAACGGTGAATTCCAATTTTCCTTCAGAAAAAAGATCTTTGCCGAATTCAATATAATCATCATTTTCAATCCCCAATAAATGAAGGAGAGTAGGCCTTACATCAATTTGGCCGGAAACGGTGGAAATCATTTTCCCCTCCTGCCCAGGGATATGTATGATGAGCGGGACACGCTGAAGTTGGATGGATTCGAAAGGCGTGATTTCCTTCCCAAGGAACTGGCTCATGGCAGAGTTGTGATTTTCCGAAATTCCATAATGGTCACCATATAGTACAATAATGGAATCCTCATATAATCCATCACGTTTCAAATCACCGATAAATTGTTCCAAGGCTTCGTCGGTATATCGTACAGTCGGAAAATACTGATTCAAAGTTTTGGAATTCGAATCATATGGTTCCAATGTCCGGTCTTCTTCATTCAAAGTGAATGGAAAATGATTGGTTAACGTTATGAACTTGGCATAAAAAGGCTCAGGCATCCGCTTCAAGTGAGAGATTGATTGCTTGAAGAACGATTTATCATTCAAACCCCAATTGGTGGAATTCCCTTCAGAGACTTTGTATTCATCACTATCATAAAACCGTTGGTACCCAAGAGAAGCGTACATTATGTCACGATTCCAAAAGCTTTTATTATTGGCATGGAAGGTAGCCGTATTGTAACCTTTTTCCGTTAAGATTTCGGGGGTGGCTTTGTATTCATTTTGGGCATGAGTGAAAAATACGGCACCCCTACCTAAAGGATAGAGGGAATTCTCAATAATGAATTCTGAATCGGATGTTTTCCCCTGGCCAGTTTGGTGATAAAAGTTATTGAAATAATAGCTCTCTTTAATGAATTGGTTCAGAAAAGGAGTGATTTCTTCACCGTTGACAGTTTTATTGATGACAAAGCTTTGAGTGGATTCCAATGATACTACGATCACATTTTTGCCTTTTGCCAGACCATAAAGGACATCATTAACCTCTTTTTGATTCGCACGGACATAATTTTCAATTTCCGACAATTCACTGCCATCCGCAAGGGCCCGCTGAGCAGATGATTTCGTCTGTAATATTGCATCATATAGATGATAATGATACGTACCGATATTCTTAACGAGGATTTCGCGGTCAAACGTTCTTGTCAGGAGTTCGGGACGCGCCGCTTCCGCTAAAGCCAAGTTAAAGAATGTCACTCCCAAAGCCATTAACAAAAAGAATTTACGGTCCTGGGGATTGTATCGACATTCATGGAATGTTTTTGGTCTGTATTTCAGCAGAAGCATCAAGACCAGAATATCGGCAAAATACAAAAGGTCACTTGGATTGATCAATTCATGTACACTGCTTCCAAGATCGTTCATATTGCTCGTTTGAAAAAGAACGGGAATGGTTAAAAAGTCATTGAAAAAGCGAAAAAAAACAAGGTTGGCAAAAAGGACGAAGGTGATGAAAAAACTCATGATCAATAAGTATGCTGTCCTTTTATTTTCTTTTAAAAAAATATTCACGCCAAGAGTAAGCAAGAGGAAACTGACAGGATTGATGAATAGTATGAACTCTTGGATCCAATTATCATTATCTATCTCAAAACTTGTTTTATAAGCAATATATGTTTTAAGCCAAAGTGAAATCAATACGACCCAAAACAATGAATATCCCTGTTTTTTGACCCTTTTCAATCCTGGTCCCTCCTCATCGAAAAAGCGCTGGAGCCATGATGCAGAGCGCCTCAATCATGGGTCATGGTTCTCCCCTATGCAAAAGCAGGAACGATTGCCCCCGCCCTCAAAAGGGAGGAATTTTTTGAAGATTCCATCTTTTTTTCTTATAGCCCTGTTTTCAACAGGACAGCAAGGGATCACGTATTCAGTTGGCTTTTAATGAGCCAGGCTGCACCTATTACCCCTGCATCATTGCCCAGTGTGGCCAGGCTGATTTTCGTTGATTTACTAACCCGTTTAAATGCATACTTTCCGAAGGCAGAACGGACAGGATCAAGCAAAATGTCTCCCGCTTGCGAAACGCCCCCACCAATGACGATTTTATCTGGATTCATGACATTCCCAACATGTGAAAGTGCAAGCCCCAAGTAATTGGCTACCTTATTTACCACAGCTTTGGACAAAGGATCACCTGCTGCAGCGCATTGGAATAACAGTTTGGAAGTAACCGCATTTCCCTCTTCGACTTTCTGCTGAAGCATTGACTGTTCATCGGCGTTATTCAAGGCCTCTAAAGCCATACGGACGATTCCCGTTGCCGAAGCAACCGTTTCCAAACAACCAGTCTTTCCGCAATTGCATGGTGAGCCTCCGTCCGTTACAACCGTTATATGACCTATTTCTCCCGCAGCCCCACTGGTACCATGGACAATTTGCCCATTATGGATGATTCCGCCGCCTACACCCGTTCCTAAAGTTACACAAACGAGGTCTTTGGCGCCATTACCGGCACCTTTCCACATTTCGCCCAAAGCTGCCATATTCGCATCATTATCGATCACAGCCGGAAGAGATGTCTCCACCTCCATTAAATCTTTTAGAGGATAGTCCTTCCAGCCTAGATTGACGGCTTCATATATGGAACCGTTAACAAATTTAACGGGTCCGGGAGCACCCATCCCTATCCCTACTATCTTACTCTTCGGTTCATTAAGTTCCGCGAGCTTCGCATCAATTGCTTTGGCTATGTTAATCGTGATGAATTTTCCCTTTTCGGAGATGTCCGTGCCGATTTCCCATTTATGAATAATCTCTCCGTATAAATTGATCAGAGCCAGTTTGGTAGTTGTACCGCCTAAATCCACACCCATCAGCCACTTTTCCATCATTCTCACCTTTTTTATCAATTTTTTTTCTGTTTTTCCCTTTCAAGAGACAATTGCTGCCTAATTAAAAGAATCGCCATTTGATAATCTTTCGTATCCATCATCTGCATACGGTGGATTTCCCTTATTTCGGCTTCCATCAGTTCAAGCTCGGCTAAGCGATCACCAATATAAATAAATGTACCAAATCTTTTCAAGTATTGTTGAAGATCATAATATGTTTTCATAGTAAACCTCTTTACTCTTTTCTATAGGAAAGTATATCGAATCAGCCTCTTTGTAACAAGCGCCCATTTCCCCCTTAGATAATTTCCCCCATCCCCCTCATACATGTCCAATTGTATTCATATGATGAAATATCAAGAAAGTGGACTCTTTCGATTTGATTTAACAGCTTAATGTTTTTAATGCATTCATCACGTCGTGAAAACGGAGGGGAAAAATGAAAGTACAATTGAAGTATACCGTCTTTTTGGTTTTAACCACCATTTTTGTCATCCTTTATTTATCGAATCATAAACAGACAGAGGAAACCATCATTTTTTTTCCCATCGATTCCTCGCTCCATTTTGAATATGCCTCCACCCATCTGACACCGAAGGGTACCGGGGATTCCACCTATACCATCACTTGGAGGGTGGAGTCTACTTTGGACCAGCATGCTTACTTACGCCAGGACGTATCGCTTTTATACAAAAATGGAAAACTGGCAGGAGCTTTAAAAAATTGGCGCCAAAATAAACAAGAACTCTCTCAAAAAGCAAAATCTAAAGAATCCGAGAGCGGGCGTTATGAAGCGGTAACGTTTCATTATGCCGAAGTTCATCCGAGTGACACAATTTTCACCAGTGCCCAGCAGCTCAGTAAAGATAAACTGTATACAGTAACGACACCGGTTTTTCAATTTTTCCACCGTCCCCTTTCAAAAGAACAGGTTCAGTGGAAAAAAACGCTGGACGGCTTGACAGATCAAACGGTTCGAAATGGTTTGGAGAAAGCTGGTCAAGCTTTTCAGGTTAATCTGGAACAATACAATGTCATCTCTTTAACAGATCTGCCCTCAAAGAAAAATCAATGGCTTGCTGCCTTTCCCCAATTCAAACGGGAGGAAATCGTGGGAAAACTATGGGAAGGACTTTACAAAAATTATGTGTTGGGAATAAAAAAGGAGGATGGATCCACTGTGACTCCACAAGGTAGCACCACCCCCCTATTGCTTATGGCGAAGAATCATAGTGAAATACTTGTCTTGTTTACCCTGAAAGACGGTACCCCAATCATGTTGCGTCAAAAGTTGTTATAGTTGCTTTTCAATTTCCGCCAGAAGTTTAGTGTATGACTTATTATCCGGGGCAAGCTCAATGGCCTTATCAGCTTGCTCCTTAGCTTGATCGAATGATTCGAGATTCATGTAGACTAAGGCAAGGTTGTAATGGGCTTCATGCAAATCAGGATTACTTTCAATCGCTTTTTCATAATAATCCCTTGCTTTGTATATGTCCTTTTTATCAAAAGATAAATTTCCCAGCATAAAAAGCGATAGTGGTGCTTCAGGATTTGCATTCACATATTTGAATAGCATCTCTTCCGCTTTGTCCTCTTCATCATCATCTATATACTTTTGGGCCATTATGGCCATGGTATTATCATCTATAGCTGCACTTTCCTGATGATTGAAACCAAATTGCAGCAGGGCATAGGTCAGTATTACCGTGCCTATCAGAAAAGCCAGCTGCCGAAAGATATTCTTGGATTTCGGCAGGTGGACCACTCCAGCAGCCAGGAACCCTCCGATCAAACCTCCGATATGCCCTGCATTATCAATTCCCGAAACGGTGAAACCATATATTAAGTTAATGATGATCAACACAATCACCGATGAGCCCATCGAGCGCATGAATAATTTAGGATAGACGATGCCAAAGTACAGAAGTGCCCCAAAACAGCCAAAAATGGCTCCGCTCGCACCTGCGGATAGATTCGGGGTCATGATGAAGCTTCCTAAAGTTCCAGCGAAACCAGCGAATATATAGATGATAAGGAACCTGGCATTCCCATAAATCCTTTCAACTTCAGCACCGATTAAATACAATGAAAATGTATTCATCAGTAAATGAATGAACCCAATATGGACGATCATCGGTGTAAAGAACCGCCACCATTCCCCTTGTATGATATAAGGGGAAAATTTAGCACCAAACTCGATCAAAGTTTTGGAATTGGTGCTGCCCCCATTAAACTCCATCAAGATGAATACAGCTATTTGTATCGCCATGAATATATATGTAAAGAATGGCTTATTGGCATTTTGAAATACCTTTTGCTCTGCCTTAGCCTTTTTGACTGACTCCGAGATGGCGGCCTTCTTTACTGCGAGGACCTTTTCCTCATCTATTTCATTTTCTTCAGGAATTTGAATTGAAAGTGGCTTTTTCAAAACAAGTTCAAGGTTTCGCAACGAATCATGAAAGTTTTCACTCGTTAGAAGGAACGTGTTAACATTCGATTTTTTAAAGGAAGCCACCCGTGAGCTAAATTCATGATCATCCACCGGGGCGAATTCACTAACATAGATACTTAATATGTTTATGGGCTTCTTGTATAATTTCCTTCTGATCCTTTCCCCATTCTGCAATGTTCGTTCGATATCGCGTTTCAGCCAATTAGCCCAATCCAAATCATGTCGAATGAGTCTTATGACTGGAAACTCCTTATTCTTATCGCTCTCAAGCCAAATCTCCTGATGGTTTTCCGTGACAGTGATCATTCGATAATCATAATGGGCAGACAACTCCCTTATGGTTTCCCAAAACAAATAATCCTCTTTAAATCCCAATGCCTTCCCCACTTTCCAATGAAACTTAAGCTTTTAAAATTCCTGTTTCTTTAATTAAAACTATAGACGAAAACATGTAAAAAGTAAAAAAGGAGACTGTTAAATTCCACTCCCCCCTATCTTTATAAATAAAAAAGGAACCCCTGATCAGGTTCCTTTTTAAGATGCCGGCATCCTCATTTAGTCTGAGTGAACATGCTTTGCATCATTTTATCCCTGAACATTGGCATATCCAAGGATTTAGTCACTAGAAATCTTCTCAGTATGCCGTTGGACAGCGCAACATTTATCAGGCGGTACCGGTTTTGGTAACCTGCATAAACAACTAAACCTACCAAGAAGATTTGAATAATTAATCGAAGCATAACAATCCCTCCTATCAATAGTTTGATACAGGACAGGATTTTTATGAGCTAAAAGTGATAATTAATAAACTTCTTCTTAATGGGCATAAGTGCGTATAACCCTGGATGGGGTAATGAGTTTGCCGACCGCTATATCATGTACCTCTATCGGGAGTTCATCCATTAATTGAAGCTCGTATGTAAGGGCCAATGTATTTCCCCGGTAATAGGATAGGAAACGGTCATAATAGCCCCCTCCAAAGCCTAGGCGATACCCTTCCTTGGTAAAAGCAAGACCGGGTACGATCAATGCATCCAAATCCTCTTTGCGAGCCTTGGCTGTATCAGCCACAGGTTCTAGCAATCCGTAATAAACAGACTCCAGCTGATTGAAGGACGAGATTTTTTTGAATTCCATTGTCTTTTTTTCAGGATCACATTTTGGTACAGCCACTTCTTTTCCTTCATTCCATGCTTGTTCGATGATCCGTACCGTTGGAACTTCAGGCGGGATGGAGATGGTGATGCCAATTGTTTCAGCTCTTTTCCATTCCTCCAGTGAAAATAGGTTTTCAGCGATTCTGTTCGATAGTTCCTCATGTTCTTCTTTAGTCAGCTCCATTAAACGGGACCTGACTTCTTGACGGAGCTTATTCTTTTTTTCTCTCATCTCTTCCGACTCCTTTAGTCTACTTCTATCATTATCTCATAATATTTGTTCATTTTCGAAAATACCGTGTCGGAAATTGCCGAATCATTAGTGCTTTCTGAAAATATTCACTAAAGGGAAGTGAGATAGAAGGAATTAAAAAAATGAATAAAAAAAACAACAGGAAAAATCCTGTTGCTTACTTTGTTTCACGGTGAGTCGTGCTGCGTTTTTCTCTTGAGCAGTATTTTTTAAGCTCAAGACGGTCTGGATTGTTACGTTTATTTTTTTTAGAAATATAGTTACGGTCTCCACATTCAGTGCAAGCTAATGTAATATTCACGCGCATTGTGTATTTCCCTCCAAACATATTGACATTTTCACATAGGACTTTTCTATAATAGCATTATTCAATGCGAATTGCTAGTATGTTTTTTGGGAAATCCAACATTTACTTTTTTGAATTCTTAATTGTTCACGTTTTGCATCGTCAGGAGGAGCTGATTATTTATAACTTTCGCTTCTTCTTTCGTTTCAGCATGAATGACCCAAGCCACGGCTTCCACACATTCTTTCGGTAAGATTTCCGTCTCTAACGTAAACACGCTGGTCACTTCCCCTTTGGCGAGCGGTGAATAAGCCAGGAGCCCTTCTTTCAATGATTTGAAGCATCCCTCTTGATAAAGGCTTCCCTTACCTTGGATGCAATATTGAGAGATGCTTTTTCCTTTCACAAATCCACCCAATAAGGCAATCGATTGAGGGGCTACATGTAAAATCGCCCGTTCATTCGGACTGTAAAAGGCTACTGCCTGCCTTTCGAAAGCGTTTTCATAGTGAAAAAACACTTTAGGGCGCTTAGTCTCGAATGAGGTATTCCTAATCGTGAACTTCGAAAAGGTCACCTTCCCCTGGGTATATGTTTGTGAAAGTGTCCGGATCTCTCCATTAGGATGACTCATCATATCTTCCTCAGGATACCAATCAAAACTCTCATCCATCCATAGTCCAACCTTTAGTCCCTTGCGAAATATATCCTGGTTATCCTGCGGCATATACGCGAATAGCGAATTCATAATAATCATCCCTTCCCCTTTATTTATCCTTATATAACTTATCGTTAGGCGCTGACAGTGAAACAATCCACTATAGAATCTGCACACCATTTTCTTATAGGTCAACCGATTTTTAACTATTCATAATATTTTGTTTTTTCTATTTATTCTATCTTTATGTTAGCACTGAATTGGCTTATGGACAATAAACACTTTTTGTCGAATTTTATGTATGTTATCTCTCAAAGGTTTTTTTCCCATTTTAATACCTATTTTTTTTTCTTCAACGACGGTCATAAGGCATTTCGACAATATTATTTAAAAAACAGGCAATAAATGAAGGATAAGGCCCACTTAGAATAGGAAAATCTCCATTTTTTTAAAAATATGTGTAAAATATAAGTATATTGTCGAAATTTATCATCTGAGGTGAAAACATGGAAATACTTATCATCCTTCTTTTTTCATTAGCGATCGTCCTTCTCATCATTTCCTTTTTCGGTAAAGATAAAGTTGCCAAATTAGAAGAAGATTTAGAACAGATGACACTAACGTATATGCAGGATATTTATCAATTAAAGATGAAGGTGAAGATTCTTGAAGAGGAATTCGTTATCCAGGACGACATTGTTCCCCCTGTAAAGGATAAATCACCTGTCAATCCCAACGATATCGAACCCATTCATGAAATTCTAAAAAGCCAGGTTCTATCTTTATATAGTCAAGGTCTCTCTTTGGACCAGATCGCTAGACAATCCTCGTTGACGAAGGAACAAACCATAACAGTGATCGAGCAGCAAAGAGTGCGGGGTGAATGAAAATGAACAAAGCAGGACTGCAAGGTCTTTCCGCCGGTATGATTTTTACCACAACAATCTTTGCTGGCTTTTATTATGGCACCGGATTATCCGCAGGCACTTCCCCTACTGCTGAGGAAGCTAAGGAATTGCTCGTGAAGAAGGGATTCGTCGTTACACTCCCTATGGAGGAAGTTAAAGAGAACGTCCAACCAAAGGATCCGGATAAGGATTCAATGGAGAAAGAGGCTTCGAAAAAAGACCCTTCCATCGTCACCTATACAATTAAAGTGAAAACGAATATGACCACAACCGAAATTGCCGATAGCCTTTACAAAGAAAAAATCATCGATGATGCTGCTGAATTCGAAGCTTACATGAATGACCGGGATTTCTCAAAAAAAATACAAATCGGCGAGTTTGTTGTTACTAATAATATGTCATATAGACAATTGGCCAATACTTTGACCCATTAATGAATAAGAGAGACTTTTAAATGGACGATGTCCGAGAAAAAGCCTCTCTTTTTTAAATTAGGAAGGGTTCATTCATTCCTGCCAATATATCTCCCTCTTACCAGAAAATAAATGTTTTCAGCTATATTCGTTGTATGGTCAGCCGTTCTTTCTAAATAACGGGCAATTAAAGACAGTTGTGTGATCTGCTGAAGGTTTTTTTCATCTGAAAGTCGAAGGAGACTTCGAATCATCTCTCCATAAAAGCGATCGACCTCATCGTCCATTTCAATGATTTCTCTTGAAAGAACAACATCTTCCTTCTCGAATGCATCTATCGAAAGTTCAATCATCTTTAATGTAATATCATGCATCTGCTTTAATGGTGTTAATGGCAGAATAAATGGCTGGTCACCGATTCGGATGGCTGATTTAGCGATATTCACGCCAAAGTCCGCCATCCTTTCAATATCTGAAGCTATTTTTATGGCAGCAATGATACGCCTTAAATCAATCGCAACCGGCTGCTGCTTAGCAATCAGCAAAATTGCAAAGTCATTAATTTCCTCTTCTAGTAAATCAGCTATTGTATCATCATCAATAACTTCAAGAGCCTCTTCAACATTCTTGTTTTCCAGTGCGGTAAATGATTTTGATATCGCACCTGAAGCTAAATTAGCCAACTTCACTATTTTCTCTTGCAATTCTTTTAATTGAAGCTCAAAATTTTCACGAACAACCATTGTCGCATCTCCTTTTCATTAACCAAAACGTCCGGTAATATAATCTTCTGTTCTTTTATCATTCGGATTAGAGAAGATGGTGTTTGTATCAGTATATTCGATGACTTCCCCATTTAAGAAGAAGGCCGTTCTATCAGAAATACGCGCAGCCTGCTGCATGTTATGGGTAACGATGATGATGCTGAAATCCTTTTTCAGTTCTTGAACCAGTTCTTCTATTTTCAAGGTGGATATCGGATCAAGGGCAGAAGTCGGTTCATCCATTAAAATGACATCTGGTTCGATTGCCAAACATCTGGCAATACAAAGGCGCTGTTGCTGTCCACCTGAAAGTCCATATGCATTTTCATGCAGACGGTCTTTCACTTCATCCCAAATGGCTGCTCCTTTTAAACTCTTTTCAACGATCTCATCAAGAATTTTTTTATTTTTAATTCCATGGATCTTTGGTCCGTATACAACATTTTCATAAATTGATTTAGGAAAGGGATTAGGCTTTTGGAAGACCATCCCCACCTGTGTCCTTAAATCTTCCACCTTATAGGACTGATCGAGGATATTTCTGTTCCTATATTTAATCTGGCCTGTCGTTTTCACATCCGGAACTAGCTCAATCATTCGGTTCAATGTTTTGATGTAGGTAGATTTCCCACATCCTGAAGGCCCGATAATGGCGGTCACTTCATTTTGATACATATCCAGGTTAATATTTTTTAAAGCATGGTTTTCACCGTACCATAAATTGAGATCTGACGTTTCATACACCGTTTCTTTTAAGAAAACGGAATCTGCATTTGCATTTTCTATTCCAACTGTTGGAGCCTTTTTGGGTCCCGTTAATGTCATATTCATTCTTTCCTTCCTCCAATCAGTATCTTTTCTGGAATTTGTTACGGATTATGACAGCTATCGAATTCATTAAAATTAACAGAGCAAGTAAAACGATGATACCTGCAGCCGCAACCTGCTGGAATTCTTCCTGTGGCCGGGATGTCCAGTTATAGATTTGCATCGGTAGCACCGTAAATGTATCCATGACCGATTGCGGTAAAAAGGCGATGAACAACGGGATACCAACCACCACTAATGGTGCCGTTTCCCCAATCGCCCGGGATAAAGCGAGTATTCCACCTGTCAAAATACCAGGTATCGCAGCTGGAAGAACCACTTTCAAAATCGTCTGCCATTTTGTTGCACCCATTCCATAAGAAGCTTCCCTTAAATCACGCGGTACAGAACGTATGGCTTCCTGAGCTGCAACAATGATGACGGGCAAGACGAGTAGACTCATCGTCAAACCTGCTGCCAACACTGAGCGATCCAAGGCTAGAGCCCTAACAAAAACCGTCAAACCGAGCAATCCAAATACAATTGACGGAACACCTGCCAGGTTTGATATATTCAACTTTATAAAAGATGTGATCCAATTCTTTCGTGCATATTCCTCTAAATAAATCGCCGTTCCCACACCGAGAAGAAGGGAAACTGGGGTAACGACGGCCATTAACCATATCGAACCGATAAGAGCTGCCTTTACACCAGCCTCTTCCGGTCTCCTAGAAGCGAAATTCTGGAAGAAATCAAAATTTAAATGACCAATTCCTTGAGTCAATATCCGATAAAATAAGATGGCCAATACCAGAAGGCCAAATAAAGTTGCTAAGAAGAATAAGCCTTTACATATCGTGTTAACCGCCAGCCGAGTGGGCATTTTTTTTACAACATGATTTTTGTTTATCAGTTTCATGTTTTAATATTCCTCCCTGAACTTGCGGGAGATGAACTGCGCCAATAAATTCATAATAAGCGTAAAGACGAACAGTGTCATTCCAACCGCATATATGCTGTAGTAAATCGTTGTCCCATACCCTGCGTCTCCAGTACTCACCTGTACGATATAGGCAGTCATCGTTTGAATAGAATTTGTGACGTCCATACTCATACTTGGAGTCGATCCACCTGCGACACTTACGATCATGGTCTCTCCAATAGCTCTGGATAAAGCCAGGACAATTGAAGCAACGATACCGGACATAGCCGCTGGTAATACCACTTTAATCGTCGTTTCCAGTTTCGTAGCACCAAGAGCATACGCACCTTCACGAATCGATTTCGGTACTGAGACAAGTGCATCTTCCGATAAAGAGGCAATCATCGGCATGATCATGATTCCTACCACAATCCCAGGACTTAAAGCATTGAACATGTCAAGGGAAGGGAATATATCCCGCAATACTGGCGTTACAAAGGTTAAGGCAAAGAAGCCGTAAACGATAGTAGGGATTCCAGCTAAAACTTCTAAAATCGGCTTAATGATTCTCCGTGTTTTCTCAGATGCATATTCACTCAAGAAAATGGCGGTTGCAAGACCTATCGGAACTGCAACTATCGCCGCTATTACCGTTACCTTTAATGTTCCAACAACAAGTGGCATAACCCCAAAGGAAGGCGTGGATGCAAAGGGTAACCATTTATGTCCTGTTAAAAACTCCACGATGGACACTTTCTCAAAAAATATAAAAGTTTCAAAAATCAACGTAAGGACTATCCCAATGGTTATAAATACAGAAATCACTGCTGTAAGGAACAACAGCTTAGGAATGATTTTCTCTATATTCCATCTTTTTTTGCTTTTTTTTTCTAGAATCAATCGCTGTACAGAATAGGTATCTGTTTGTTTCGGTTCCAACATGTATCCTCCATTCAGACACGCAATATTAAGGGGCTACCCAATCCCTCTATTTATAAGAAGAGATTGGGCAGCCTGTTAAATAGATTATTTTTTTAGTTCATTCAATTTTTCAAGATCCTTCTTGTACTCTTCTTCAGGTAAGCTGACGTAGCCTACTTCTTCAGAAAGCTCTCCAGCATTTTCAATGACGAATTGAGTATAATCAGCCACTTGTTCCTTTTCAGCTACACTTTTATTGGATACATATGTGTACAGAGGACGAGACAGTGGTGCATACTCTCCGCTTTTAATCGTTTCATGGGTAGGCTCAACAGCACCCTTACCATTATCAATTGATACAACTTTTAATTTATCCTTATTTTCTGCATAGTAAGCAAATCCGAAGAAACCAATCGCATTTTTGTCACCTTCGACCCCTTGTACAAGAACGTTATCATCTTCAGAAAGAGTCGCATTTTCGACCATTGGTTTTTCCTCTAAAATAACTTCGTTGAAATAATCGTATGTGCCAGAATCAGTTCCCGGAGAGTAAAATTTAATTTCTTCCTTCGGCCATTCCGGACGTATATCAGACCATTTCTTCACTGAGCCATTGTCAACCCAAAGCTTTTTTAGTTCGTCAACTGTCATTTTATCGATGAACTCATTATCTTTATTGACAACGATAGAAATACCATCAAACGCAAGTTTCATTTCTGTATACTTAACTCCCTTTTCATCAAGTAACGCACTTTCTTCGTCTTTGACTGGTCGGGACGCATTACTTAGATCCGTTTCACCAGCGATGAATTTTTTAAATCCGCCACCTGTTCCCGATGATCCTACAGATACTTTAACATCAGGTTGTTCCGCCATATATTCTTCAGCAACTGCCTCCATGATTGGAAACACAGTCGATGAACCATCCATAATCACTTCGCCCTTGAGTTGATCTGAAGCCGTTTCATTTCCTTTACCGCTGTTTGTAGTATCATTAGATCCACATCCAGCTGCCACTGCGATTACTCCACCCATTACTGCAGTCATTGCCATAAATTTGAAACGTCTCATTTGTATATCCCCCTAAGAATTTTGTATGAATATTTTGTCCTACTATCACATCATACTTTCAGACTGTAAATTCCGTTTAAAGCAATTGTAAATGTTCAGTAAATAATTGTTTATATATTGTAAAGGTAGTCAGAAAGTAATTAACAACAGTTTTTCCACTTTAATCACTCTCTTATTTTGTGCCCAGTGGCTGTTTACATGAGCGGAAAATTACTCCAACTCCTACTGAAGTGATTATAAGTCTTTTTCATAAGGGGAAAGTGCAAAGGTCGTCGAGGCATACTGATAGCATGACACCACTGAGCAATTTTACTTTATGACAAAAAAACACGTTTTCGGTTTTACCCAAAAACGTGTTTTAACCTTTTATTCATTTTCCTGGCTTTTCCTAACTTCAGCCTGATCCTTTTGAACGTCTTTACCATTCTCCACTTTCAAATCAGTCGAGGGTTCGGTATTTTCCTTATCCTTTTTAGCCCGTTCTTTTTTCAGTTCGAAATAAGTATCCATAATCTCTTCACCTATCTCTTTACTCATGCTGTGGCCTGTATGTCCTTGGTATGCCCACGGTACAACGACCGCAAAAGCTACCTCCGGATTTTTGGCTGGGGCATAGCCAACAAGCGTGATGTTCATCGTATCTTGGGGCTCGCTATAATCCAACCGGTTCGGGCCGTCATAGAATGCTTGCGCCGTCCCGGTTTTAGCTGCCACTGTATACGATTTATTCCCAAAATACTTATAAGCCGTTCCGCCTTGTTCCATCGCCACTTTATCGAAACCGCTCTGAACACGTTCAATCCACTCTTCCTTCATATCAAGACGATTAAGGACAGTCGGTGAAACATCTTCTGCAACAGGTCCCAATTCCTCGTTATTATCAACTGGATCGCGGATTTCCTTGACCATATGCGGCTTCATGCGGTTACCGCCATTCGCAATGGCTGAAACATATTGCACGAGCTGCATGGGTGTGTACGTATCATACTGTCCGATAGCCAGGTCAAGCAGCTTACCTGGAGATGTTTCGGAACCTTTGAACCCGCTCATTTCATTCGGGAGATCAATCCCCGTGCGGACACCCAAGCCAAACTGGGCAAATGAATTCCGCATGGTCGAAAAGGCACTGGAACTAACATTCAATGGCTCATTCGGCACATAATGCGCACCTGCAATATTAATTGCCGTTCTGAACATATAAACGTTCGAAGAAACCTTCAATGCTGTCAAATCATTTATGTTCCCGAAGTTACTATATGAACCTTTGGGCTTTGTACCTTTGATTTTCAACTTCGTATCATAAAAGTACGTACCCGGCTGGATCGCACCTTGCTGATAACCGGTTAAAACGGTAGCGCCTTTTACAGAGGAGCCCATCGTATAGGAAGTCGTGATATTCCCTAATGCAAAGTCCTCTATGGAAGATTTCCCTGTTTTCGGATCCTTCTCATATTTCTTGCCGGCCATCGTTAAAACTTCCCCTGTATAAGGATCCATCATAACGACAAAGGCCCTGTCCAAGAATTTGGTGTTACCCATTTTTTTCTTGGCGATCAATTGCTTTTCAATGATTTCCTCTGTTGCAAGCTGTAAATCCATATCTATTGTCAATATAAGATCTTTTCCTCGCGAACCTTCGGTAACCACTTCGGAATCGACGACATTTCCTGATTTATCGGTCACATTCCTTACTTTCGCTTTCTGCCCTTGGAGGATATCTTCATATTGCGCCTCAATATAACTCTTACCTACACGGTCATTCCGGCTGTAATCACGTGCAAGGTAGTAGTTCAGGCTTTCACTGGGCAACCCTTCTTCAGATGAGGAAACTTTACCCAATACAGATTTAAGTGTTTTATTATATGTATAAAAACGATCCCAATCTGTAGATACATCGACCCCTGGGAGAGAATCAAGGTTTTCACTCACCTTGGCGAATTCTTCTTTTGTTACTTTCTTGTTTTTCACAATTTGCGGGGTAAGGGCATATCCGCTTGCAAATTCCCTGTAGATGGCAAGGACTTCCAGATCTTTTTCCGAAAGCTTTGTTTCTTCTTCAGTAATCCGATCAAGCTGAAGCTTATACAAATCACTTTCTTCCATCTCGCCCTCTTCCACTTTTTTCCGTTCTTTATCCGTAATCTTTTTCTCGGCCAGCTTTGGATTTTTCAAAATCCAAAAATCCTTTTTATCGCGCTCAGTCACTTTGTCTGTTTCCTTTTCGATCAACTTCGCGAGTTTCTCGGCCGTTTCCACCATTTCCGTTTGTTTCGTACCTTGCTTTCGTGTATATGTAATTGCATCCAGTGGTTGGTTATCGACCATCATTTTTAAATTCCGGTCATACATTTTCCCACGGGGCACCGAATTATTCACGGTCACTTCCTCTGTTCTTTCAATCTCACGCCGGTAATCATCACCATAAACAATCTGTACAACACCCAAGCGTAAAATTAAAGCGGAAAACAAAACAAACACTAAAAAGAAAAGAATATTCAATCTGAAAGGCACATGCGTCTTTTTCTTTTTCTTTTTATTCACACTAAGCCACACATCCTTTTTACATAGTCATAATAGGTCCTATACTATTCTATAGAACATTTATATTTTTTTCTACCTTAGTGTTCTAGAAATATTAAACAACTAACGAACTTTACATAAAAAGTGACTTACGGCTCATAAATCCTAAAACCGTAAGTCATGTACATTGAAAAGAGGCCGCTAAGGCCTCTTTTCAATCTTGGTCAATGATATCGATTTTCCGTACAAACCAATATATCACGGTATGCCCTGCACCGACGATTAACAGATAAATCGGCAGTAATTGCTCTAGGTCGAATAACATGACGGAAATTATGAATCCTGAAATGGATACAATCCTTCCAATATGAACGAACAGTTCCCTGACAACGATATATTCAATCCTCATTTCCGCTGCTTTCCAAGCGCGGCCTATAATGTCATAAGTCAATGATATATAAGGTACCAAAAGAATTGGATAAGCGGTAGCGACAATTGCCCCATAAATGAGAAGCTTCCCGAATGTGATATCAAATGCAATCAATAAGACCCCTGCATACAACAGGATTCCTCCAATAAGAATTGCTTTTTTTCGCATCGGCTGTTTTATATACCGTGAAGCTAAAAAATACGCAACGAATGATATGGCCGAATTTAACAGTCCATAGCTCCCTAATGCAAGTTCACTTTCCGTCTGAATGAAAACGATAATCGAAATGATGAACATGAATGTGCCCTCTCGTATCCCTTGAAAAAAGTGAGCACGAGTAATCAAGAGCCAATTCCGATTATTTTTCCGTTCCTGCAATATCCGAAGGAAACAGTATCTGCCATGCGCTGGACGTCTTTTTAACGAAAAGCTAAGAAACACCGCAACGGAAAACAAAAGCAAAGACAATCCGAATACAATGGAATAACCCGTGAATTTTTCTAGCCTCGAAATGATGAACCCTGAAAGAATCGGACCGACCATTCCCCCAAATGATGATAGAATCCCTAAAAAACCATTGAAGAAATCTCTTGTTTCCGGTTCAGTTATTTCAAAAGTCAATACATTATAGGCAAGCCAATAAAACCCATAACCGATTCCTAACAGTCCTCCAAGCAACCAAAGGAATTCTGTAGCCCGTGTGCCGACCAATAGGACTGATAAATAAAATAGGGCCAAAAAGATAACACCCAGACGCAAAACAATGATTCGATCAACCTTTTTCGCCAGCCTGCCAGCAAAGACAAAAGTCAGCGGTTGAAATAGCACCACGGTTAGATTATACACGGCAATATCAACAATTTGACCGGATTGTTTCCACAAGTACACATTAACGAATGTATTGGATAAAGCAATACTTAGGCTGTACAGCCCGCCAATAAACAAAAGGAGGTGCAGATCCTTCTTCCCTCCCGCTTCACCCAACCATCTCTCTAAAATACCCATTGTTTTAACTCTCCTTTAAATTCCACTCTAGTGTTTGAAAAAACAAAAGAATTTATGTGAAAAAAGGTAAAGAAAACTCTTCGATTGGCGAAGACAGAGAAGTAGTTGCACTTACACTGTTTTCCTTTTGAACTTGAAAAAAATAAACAGTGTAAAGAAAACTCTTCGATTGGCGAAGACGAAGGGGATGTTCATGAATTTGGAGTGTTTACTCGTGAATTTCGGGCTTTTACTCGTGATTTTGTGTGTTACTCGTGAATTCGGGCTTTTACTCGTGAGTTTTGAGTGTTTACTCGTGAATTCGGGCTTTTACTCGTGAGTTTTGAGTGTTTACTCGTGATTTTGAAGATTTTATTCGTGAGTTTCGAGATTTCACTCAGGAATTTGAGCGTTTACTCGTGAGTTTTGAGTGTTTACTCGTGAATTTCGGGCTTTTACTCGTGAGTTTTGAGTGTTTACTCGTGAATTCGGGGCGTTTACTCGTGAGTTTTGAGTGTTTACTCGTGAATTTGTGCGTTTCTCTTATATTTGCAGCTTTTACTGCTGAATTTCTTGCACTTCTTTTGGCGAACAGCAATACGAGTTGCCTTTATATTGTTTTTCATTAATTTTCCCTTTCGGATAAAAGAAACGAAAAAAAAAGACAGGATTCCTTTTCACATAAGGAATCCTGTCTTTTTTAATTACAAATTATTTTGCAGCACTGTAACGTTTTGCAACTTCATCCCAGTTTACAACATTCCAGAAAGAATTGATGTATTCAGGACGGCGGTTTTGGTAGTTTAAGTAGTATGCATGCTCCCAAACGTCCAATCCAAGAAGCGGTGTTTTACCTTCTGATAATGGATTGTCTTGGTTCGGTGTACTAGTTACTTCTAACTCGCCATTGTTGACTGCAAGCCAAGCCCAGCCAGATCCAAAACGAGTAGTAGCCGCTTTAGCAAACTCTTCTTTAAAGCTGTCAAAGCTTCCGAATTTTGAAGTGATAGCATCCGCTAATTCACCAGTTGGTTGTCCGCCGCCGTTAGGTGAAAGGATTTCCCAGAATAAAGAGTGGTTAGCATGTCCGCCACCATTGTTGCGTACAGCTGTACGAACAGCTTCAGGTACTGCATCAAGGTTAGCGACGATTTCTTCAACGCTTTTGCTTAGAAGTTCTTGGTTGCCTTCTAGCGCATTGTTCAGGTTTGTCACATATGTGTTGTGATGTTTAGTGTGATGAATGTTCATTGTTTCTTTGTCGATGTGCGGTTCTAATGCATCATATGCATACGGTAATTGCGGAAGTTCAAAAGCCATAATAAAATTCCTCCCTATGTAAGCTGTTTTTTTGAGGGCTTCAGTTCTCGAAAGATACCTAAAGCTCGCTAGAAATAGAGTATCAAATTTTTGTAACCGTTTCAAACCTTATGCCTCAAATTTTCATTTTTCGATTATATTTCCTATGAGAATACCACGAATATAAAATATCCAATCATCAGAAGTTGAATGATGCCTTTTGTGATTACGCTGCTTATAAAGCCTATAACGGAACCAAGGCCGATTTTTGAAGCAGTGACCGGGTCTTTTTCGCGGCGACGTACGTGCCGGTCGGGCCGTCGGGTCCCAGCTGTGCCATGCGCACGATGATCTCGGCGCCCTCCTCGAC
>NZ_JBHVQU010000027.1:0-39071 GCF_042886655.1 Peribacillus sp. NPDC058002
TTAAGCTCTTCAGCGCCGATGGTAGTTGGGGGTTTCCCCCTGTGAGAGTAGGACGCCGCCAAGCCATTTAAAAAGATCAGCCATCCGGCTGGTCTTTTTTTGCATAATGCAAAGAAAAATCATTGGATATAAAGGGATTATCAATTAAGGAAACTTTTATAAAGACATACACGTATTGAAATTCTTCATCATACATTGTTAAAAGCATCCCCGGTTCTCTTAAACTATTTAAGTTAATGTATGCGAACAATGGTTTTTGGGGAGAATGCAGGTATGGAGGTGGAGATGTTGGGGACAACAACAACCAAAACAACGGCAGGGGAAACGTGCGCGGTTTGTGAACAAATAAAAGGGATGGGTATACATCTATATACGACTTTTATTTGTGAGGAATGCGAAAGGGATATGATCAGGACGGATACGAATGATCCCAAGTACCAATATTACTTAAAGCAATTAAGAAAAATCACTAATCCTGAAATATTATCATGAAAAAATAGTATGTGGAAAGTTAAAGAGTCAGAGAAAAAAGAAATGATGTGTTTCTTTAATCTCTGATTCTTTTTTTGGTACTTTAGAAGAATGCTTGGCAACATGCTCCCATGTTACTGTTTGTTCCCCCAAAACCGACATGTTCGGAAACGCATAATTGCCTTTCGGCCGACGCAATATGAGATAAAATTGAACTTATTTGATAAAATGAAAAAATACTATGATATATGAGGGAAGAGAAAAATGAATCAATCACAGACACCGTTGTTCGATGCAATGAGTGCTTTTCATAAAAAAAGGCCAATATCTCTTCATGTCCCAGGGCATAAAAATGGGTGGGTGTTTAATAAAAAGGGCCAAGACTTATATAACCTCATTCTTGGTATTGATGCCACGGAGATAAGCGGTTTAGATGACCTGCATGCGCCAGAGGGCGCCATTTTACAGTCCGAGCAACTACTCTCTGACCTATATGGGGTAAAGCGGAGTTATTTTTTGGTTAATGGGTCCACCGTAGGCAACATTGCCATGATTCTTGCTACCTGCCGGGAAGGTGATAAGGTCCTTGTCCAAAGAAACTGCCATAAATCGATTTTACATGGATTGATGTTAGCGAATGTACAACCGATCTTTTTACAACCAGCCTATTATGAGAAATGGGGCATTGCTGGCGGTGTGGGATCAACATTAATCGCAGAAGCCTTGAGTGTACATCCAGATGTAAAAGCCATCATTGTTACCTATCCTAATTATTATGGTCTTGGTGAAGACTTGACGGAAATGGTAAGACTCGCACATCAAAAGGGGATTCCTGTGCTGGTGGATGAGGCACATGGCGCTCATTTTCAGTTGGGAAGCCCATTTCCTAAGCCGGCAATTTTGGCAGGGGCAGATGCCGTTGTCCATTCAGCGCATAAAACACTGCCGGCTATGACGATGGGGTCTTTTCTTCATGTGAATTCACCCTTAGTTGATGTCGATCAAGTATCATTTTATTTACAAATGCTTCAGTCGAGCAGTCCATCTTACCCAATTATGGGGTCGCTCGACTTGGCCAGGGCCTACTTAGCTGCTTTTACATCAGAAGATAAAATATCCCTTATTGAAAAGATATCAGACTTCAGAGGGGAATTAGGTGCCTTGCAAACAGTAAGGGTGCTGGAGGCGCCACAAGGCACCTTGGCAGACCCGTTGAAAGTGGTCATTCAATCAACAAATGGATTAAGCGGGTTTGAATTACAGCAGCTATGTGAAGCCAAAGGCATTTTTACGGAATTGGCTGATCCTCATAATTTATTAATGATTTTACCCTTATTAAAAATGGGTGCCGAATTTCCTTTTCATGAAATCGTTCAAACTATAAAAAGAGCCACTGAAGACAGAACTGGAAGTAAGGAATCAGAACTTGGGGCCCCATGGACTGATGGAAGGTCAATGACAGGACTTGAAATACCATACTCCGTCATGAAGCATAGTAAATCAAAGCCTGTCACATTACGGGAAGCAGTGGGTGAGGTATCTGCCGAGATGGTCATTCCCTATCCGCCAGGCATCCCTTTAATTATGTCCGGGGAAATGATTACTCCTGAGCATATAGACAACCTGAGAAGACTGCGAGAACTGGGATCAAGGTTTCATGGCGGTTCCTCCCTTTCAAACGGAGAATTGATCGTTTATGAAAGCAGGCATTAAAATGATATACTACAAACAAAGAATCTTGGAGGTACATCGATGAAACGTGGTATTTTTATAACAATGGAAGGGCCTGAGGGTGCCGGAAAAACAACAATTACCCAAATGCTTGGCAAGGCCCTGCAACAAGAAGGCTATCAAGTCCTATTAACGCGTGAGCCAGGGGGTGTTCCCATTTCAGAGCAAATTAGGGAAGTGATCCTTAATAAAGATAATACAGCCATGGACTCGAGAACAGAGGCTTTATTATACGCAGCAGCAAGGCGTCAGCATTTAGTGGAAGTGGTCATGCCTGAGTTGGAACGAGGAGGAATTGTCCTCTGTGACCGATTCATAGATAGCTCGTTAGCCTATCAGGGTCATGCAAGGGGTTTGGAAATAGAAGAAGTTTATAATATCAATAAATTCGCAATTGGAGATATGATGCCAGATGCCACGTTCTTTTTTGATATAGACCCGGAAGTGGGATTGAGACGTATCCAGTCCAATGGGGAACGGGAAGTGAACCGTCTGGATCTTGAAGCCCTCGACTTCCATAAAAAAGTTTGTGAGGGGTATCAGCTCATTATAAATAGATGGAAAGACCGTTTCATTATCGTGGATGCAGCCCGGACAATAGATGAAGTTTTTGAGGAAACGAAAGCCAATTTGCTGAAATTTTTAGCGAAAGCAGGAAACTAAATATACAGGTTTCCATATTATTCAACCAATACTATTCCAGACAAGGACTAGTTGCTATAATGGAGATAGTAAAAATTCAGAGTAACCGGAGGATGATGAGAATGAAAATGATCATTGCTGTCGTTCAAGACAAGGATAGTCATCGCCTGCTGAATGAATTAGTGGAAAATAATTTCGGAACGACCAAGCTAGCCAGCACTGGCGGGTTTTTAAAATCAGGCAATACGACTTTTATGATTGGCACAGAGGATGAACGTGTTGACAAAGCAATCCAGATCATCAAACAGAATTGTCAGTCACGATCCCAGTTAGTATCACCGGTTTCACCGATGGGCGGGAATGCCGAATCCTATGTACCTTACCCAGTGGAGATTCAAGTAGGCGGTGCGACCATTTTTGTTCTGCCAGTTGAAAACTTTTTACAATTTTAACGGTTAGTTTCAGGGAGGTTCATTATGAAAATCAACTATGATATCCCTATAAAGCTGGATAAATCGCGTCAGGATGCCAAACAGTTTCAAACCGGAAATGGAAGATTTCAACAAATGGTCCAGACACAGGATCAAAAGATGCAAATCCAAACATTAAACCGTCTGTTAGGCGATATTGAAGGGGCGGGTCAGCGTTTAGTAAGGTCACGCACTTTTAGGGAATTGGCAAAATATAAAGCATTGGTGAAACGGTTTGTTAAAGAAGCGGTTGAATATGGATTGGAATTGAAGCAATCCACGAGCTGGAATGAATATGGACAGAGCAGGCCGTTGAAAACCGTGGAAACGATAGATGTAAGATTAGTTGAGTTAAGTGAGGAAATTCTTAATAAAGAGAAAAGCTCGCTTGAAATTTTGGAAATGATAGGCGAAATTAAGGGTCTTCTGATTAATTTATATACTTAAGTGAGTTGATGGTTTTGGATAAAACATGGCGGGACATGAGTCAAATTCAGCCGCAGGTAATGACGATGCTGCAAAATAGCATAACGAAGAAAAGGGTGGCCCATGCGTATTTATTTGAAGGGGAAAAAGGGACAGGTAAGCAAGAGATAAGCAATGCCTTTGCCAAAAGCTTACTATGTGAAGCCCCGACAGCAGGTTATGAGCCATGCGAACTTTGTCGGAATTGCAAACGGATTTCAAGTGGGAATCATCCTGATGTCCATTTAATAGAAAGAGACGGTCTCTCAATAAAGAAAGAACAAATCAAGGGGCTTCAGGAAGAATTTTCGAAAAAAAGCGTAGAGGCGGATCGGAAGGTTTATATGATTGCCGATGCCGACAAAATGTCGGTGGGGGCAGCCAACAGTCTATTGAAATTTTTAGAAGAACCTTCAGCTGATACTGTAGCAATATTGATGACCGAACAGCTTCAGAGGATTCTGCCGACTATATTATCAAGATGCCAAGTGATTTCGTTCAAGCCATTATCTCCTGAGAATGTGAAACGGAAGCTGATGGAACAGGATGTAGAACCACAGCTGGCTTCGGTTATTGCACACATAACACAGAATGTGGAAGCTGGAATCGGGCTTAGTCATGATGAATGGTTTGTACAAGCTCAAAAAATAGTGGTAAAATTATATGAAGTGTTAAAACTTAATTCCTTGAAGGCATTGCTGTACCTTCAGACGGATTGGTTCACACACTTTAAAGAAAGAGAACAGGTTGACAGAGGTCTTGATTTGTTACTTCTTATATATAAGGATTTATTATACATTCAGTTGGACAAAAAGGACTTCGTTGTGTTCCAAAATAAACTGAAGGAATTTGAAACTCACGCTCTTCATCTTTCCCCAAGACGCCTTGCTGAACATATGGGTTGCATTTTGGAAGCAAAAAGGAAGCTGATGTCCAACACGAATCCACAGCTGTTGATGGAACAGCTTGTGCTGAATTTGCAGGAGGGATCATGATTTGTATGATGTTGTAGGTGTCCGTTTTAAAAAGGCGGGCAAAATATACTACTTCGATCCGGGTGAATTCGCTATTCCTAAGGACGATTTTGTAATAGTGGAGACTGTCCGCGGTGTTGAATTCGGTAAAGTCGTTACAGCCCGAAAACAAGTAGATGAAAACGATGTTGTCCTGCCATTGAAAAAAGTACTTCGGGTCGCTGATGCAAAAGATAAGCTGATTGTAGACGAGAACAAGGCGGCTGCAGAAGAGGCTTACTCTATATGTTGTCAAAAGGTTGTGGAGCATAAGCTGGATATGAAGCTGGTTGATGTGTCATATACTTTCGACAGAAATAAAGTCGTGTTTTATTTTACAGCGGATGGTCGCGTGGATTTCCGTGATTTAGTCAAGGATTTAGCTGCCATATTCAGAACTCGCATAGAACTGCGCCAAATTGGGGTAAGGGATGAGGCAAAGATGCTTGGTGGCATCGGACCTTGTGGCAGAATGCTTTGCTGCTCCACATTTCTTGGAGATTTTGAACCGGTTTCCATCAAAATGGCGAAGGATCAGAATTTATCATTAAACCCTACAAAAATCTCAGGTTTATGCGGTCGATTGATGTGCTGTCTGAAATATGAAAATGATGAGTATGAAAGTGCGAAGGAAATGCTTCCTGATTTAGGTGAAATGATTAATACGCCTGGTGGCAAAGGCAAGGTAGTGGGGCTTAATATTCTAGAACGCGTACTTCAGATTGAACTAATCGAGCAAGAAAGAGTATTAGAGTATACTCTAGATGAGATTCTAAAAGAGGGAGCCGTTTCTATTCAAGCCACAGATTATTAAGGTGGTGGGAGAGCGTGGATAAGAAAGATATTTTTGAGTCGGTGACCAATATGGAAACCCAGATAGGCCAATTATATAAGCAGCTTGGAGAGTTGAAGCAGAACTTAGCTGAAATCCTGGAGGAAAATCAGTCGCTCAAGCTGGAGAAAGAGCATTTGCGCCATCGGTTGGGCCTTGTGGAAGTCGAAAGTGCGCCTGCTGCAGTAAAGGTCAAACAAAAAGTGAAAAACCGTACCGCAAGTACGGACAAGGTTATGGATATCGGGGAAGGCTATGATAATTTAGCCCGTATCTATCAAGAAGGCTTTCATATTTGCAATCTGCATTTTGGCAGTTTACGAAAAGAAGGGGATTGCCTGTTCTGTTTATCTTTTTTAAACAAGAAGTGATAAAGGAATAATATAAAAGATGTTTCTTTTACGTGATAGATAGACCGTTTACAATATATAGTGATTCGGGGTCTGACGCATACTATGAGTCAGACCCCTTTTTGTACGATAGTAATGTAGAAGCATGGTCCCTACACATGCTTTTTCGATACATGATTAGGAGGGTAACAGCAATGGTGGAACTTAAAGGCGATGAGCGCCTGGATTATCTATTGGCTGAGAATTTAAGGATCATCCAGAGCCCATCGGTGTTCTCTTTTTCATTAGATGCCGTTTTATTATCAAGGTTCGTAAATGTACCGATCCAAAAAGGGAAAATCGTAGATCTTTGCTCAGGTAATGGGGTCATACCCTTGCTGTTGAGTACAAGAACGAAAGGGACAATTACCGGTGTTGAAATACAAGAGCGGTTATATGACATGGCCCAGAGAAGCATGGACTATAATGGCGTGTCCTCCCAAATCGAGATGATTCATGGGGATATAAAGGAAATTCCAAAACAGATAGGGTATAGCAAATATGATGTCGTAACTTGCAACCCACCCTATTTCCCGACACCATCCATCGAGGAAATTAACAAAAATGAGCACTTTGCAATTGCCCGACATGAAATAATGTGTAATCTTGAGGACGTCATGCGTGTTACAAGCCAGCTGCTGCGTCAAGGTGGGAAAGCTGCATTCGTTCATAGACCGGGCCGTCTGATGGATATCCTGCATTTCATGAGGATGTACAGAATAGAACCGAAGCGGCTTCAATTCGTTTATCCTAAGAGCTCAAAAGAAGCGAATACGATTCTTATAGAAGGGATAAAGGACGGCAACCCTGATTTGAAGATTCTTCCTCCGCTTGTTGTATATAATGATCAAAATGAGTATAATCCGGAAATCAGAAGGATTCTATATGGAGAGGAATAAACATTATTTTTATGTTTTGAAATGCAGGGACGGCAGCTATTATGCAGGGTATACGAATAATTTGCACCGCAGGATTGATGCTCATAATAATGGCAGGGGCGCAAAGTATACACGAGGCCGGGCACCGGTTGAACTGATTTATCATGAAATATTCGAAACACGGACATTGGCCATGCAGGCTGAATATAAGTTTAAGCAATTAACAAGAAAACAAAAGCAAAAGTGGATGGCAAAGGAGGAAACATGATATGTGGCAGCAAAAGAGTTTTGAAAAAGAAGGATTGGAGCCAGCTCTATATCTGGTTCCTACACCGATAGGAAACCTTGAGGATATGAGTTTCCGGGCTTTAAGAATCTTGAAGGAAGCGGATGTCATTGCTGCTGAGGACACGCGAAATACGAAGAAATTATGCAACTACTTTGAAATTTCGACACCTATCGTCAGTTACCATGAACATAATAAGGAATATAGCGGGAAGCAAATGCTAGAGAGGCTTCGATCCGGCGAGGTCATCGCATTGGTAAGTGATGCTGGCTTGCCGACGATATCCGACCCGGGATATGAACTGGTCAAAGAGGCCATTGCCGAAAAGTTTAAAGTCATCCCGTTGCCAGGGGCCAATGCTGCTTTAACTGCATTGATCGCATCAGGACTGATTCCGCAGCCTTTTTACTTCTATGGCTTTCTACAACGGGGAGCAAAAGAAAAAAAGCAGGAGCTGGAAAAATTAAAAAAAATGGAATCGACTTGGATCGTTTATGAATCGCCACATCGATTGAAAGAAACATTGAAACATATGCATGAAATTTTAGGTGACCGCCGTATAGTATTATGCCGCGAGTTAACCAAGAAATTTGAAGAGTTCATCCGAGGGACTGTGAGTGAAGCTTTGACGTGGGCGATGGAATCAGAAATTCGCGGTGAGTTCTGTTTAATAATTGAAGGTGGGCAATGGTCGGAAGATGAACCTGAAGAAGCTTGGTGGACGGCCCATGACATCGTCGGTCATGTTAATCATTATATGGAAACCAAGCAATTCACCTCTAAGGATGCAATCAAGCAGGTCGCAAAAGATCGCAATATGCAAAAACGTGATGTATATCAGGCGTATCACATTGATATAAAATAATAATAAACATAAAAAAACTTCCGAAGACCGGAAGTTTTTTTATCATTTATTTAGAAGCAGTGAAGTTTTGTTGAATTTCTTGAATAAGTAATTCTGCACCTTCACGACTAAGGATCAATTTACCATTAGCAAGTGTAAGGTTGTTATCGGAAACTTCACCTGTAACTTGGCAAGTCATGTTTGGTTTGTATTTTTTCAGGATGATGCGCTCATCATCAACATAGATTTCAAGAGCGTCTTTCTCAGCGATACCCAATGTACGACGAAGTTCGATTGGAATAACCACCCGGCCTAACTCATCAACTTTACGAACAATACCTGTAGATTTCATTTAAAAAATTCTCCTCTCAGTTACAATCTAGTACCCTATTTCTATTTTTTTCGCCATTATTCGACAAATTTTTTTATAAATTTATAATACCAGCCATTCCCAAATTCGTCAATGATTTATTTTCATTTTTTTGTAAGAAATAGCATGGCTCTTTTCGTGTTACAAAAAGGCTTTTAAAGAGAAAAAATTGGATATCATTAAAAATGAAGAAATAGCAGGAAACAGAGGACTACTCACTTCACCACATTTCGACAAAGTATGCATATAAAAAACACACTTCACTATTATATGATTAAATATAAATTAGTTTCAAAACAAAAGTTCTGAATTAAGGATAATCTTCTGAAAAAGTTTACGAATATGTGAGTTGTTGCACAAAAAAAGAAATTTAGGTATATTTTGTTGAGATAAGAGGTAATGCTGTCATAAGGGAAGTTCACTTCCAGTCCCCTTATTGTTAAAATGAAAATTTACTTCTATTTTTTATTCTATTAACATGATGATTAGATTAGTGATTATTGTCGCACAGAATTGTATATAGCGTTAAAATAGAGATAATAGCTTAAAATATATTCTTATGGCTTGGGCGAGTCCTATAGCCGGTTTTTCAAATGATGAGGAGGGAACGAAGTGCAAGATAAATTAAAAACATTCTATATCACGACACCCATATATTATCCGAGTGGTAATTTACATATAGGGCACGCGTATACGACAGTGGCAGGGGATGCCATGGCTCGTTATAAAAGGATGCGTGGCTTCGATGTCATGTATTTAACTGGAACTGATGAACATGGTCAAAAAATCCAGCGTAAAGCGGCTGAAGAAGGAGTCACTCCTCAGCAATATGTAGATAATATCGTATCAGGGATTAAAGAGCTCTGGGAAAAGCTTGATATTTCATATGATGATTTCATCAGGACGACGGAAGATCGCCATAAAGAGGTCGTAGCCAAGATTTTCAAAAGGCTATTGGACCAGGGTGATATATATTTGGACCAATATGAAGGATTATATTGTACACCTTGCGAATCTTTCTTCACGGAACGTCAGGTGGAAGAAAGCAATGGAAATTGTCCTGATTGCGGTAGGCCCGTTGAAAAGGTGAAAGAGGAATCTTATTTCTTCAAGATGAGTAAATATGCGGATCGGTTACTGAAGTTTTATGAGGAAAATCCGAATTTCATTC
The DNA here is from genome assembly GCF_042886655.1 of Peribacillus sp. NPDC058002. Classification (NCBI taxonomy): domain Bacteria; kingdom Bacillati; phylum Bacillota; class Bacilli; order Caryophanales; family Bacillaceae; genus Peribacillus; species Peribacillus sp. NPDC058002. The sequence continues at coordinate 9,563 of NZ_JBHVQU010000027.1, forward strand.
AACCGGAATCGCGCAAAAACGAAATGATCAATAACTTCATCAAGCCTGGATTGGAAGATCTGGCCGTTTCCCGTACTACTTTCGATTGGGGCATCAAGGTGCCGGGAGATCCAAAGCATGTTATTTATGTATGGATTGATGCATTGACCAATTATATAACGGCATTAGGATACGGAACGGATAATGACTCTAAATACTTGAATTATTGGCCTGCCGATGTACATTTGGTAGGAAAGGAAATCGTTCGTTTCCATACAATCTATTGGCCGATCATGTTAATGGCTCTTGACGTGCCGCTACCAAAGAAAGTCTTTGCCCACGGATGGCTTCTCATGAAAGATGGTAAAATGTCCAAATCAAAAGGGAACGTAGTGGATCCCGTTACATTGATTGATCGTTACGGTTTGGATTCTTTACGCTACTACTTATTGCGAGAAGTACCCTTTGGTTCAGACGGAGTATTTACACCGGAAGGGTTTGTGGAGCGGATCAATTTTGACCTGGCAAATGATTTAGGGAATTTATTAAATCGAACTGTTGCAATGGTCAATAAGTATTTTGATGGTGTGATTCCTAACTACGAAGGATCCAATGGCGAATTCGAAAAGGCTTTGCTTGAAATGAACCAAGATACGGTAGGCAAGTATGAGGAAGCCATGGAAAACATGGAATTTTCAGTTGCACTAACATCCATTTGGCAACTCGTGAGCAGAACTAATAAATTCATTGATGAGACCCAGCCATGGACTCTTGCTAAAGATGAATCAAGGAAAGAAGACCTTGCTAGTGTCATGGTTCATTTGGCGGAATCATTGCGCAGGACGGCAATCCTTTTGAAACCGTTCTTGACGCAAACACCAGAAAAAATCTTTGCTCAGCTTAGCATCAAAGATGATGTGTTAAAATCCTGGGACAGTTTAGCGGAATTCGGTCAAATTCCTGCTGAAACAAAAGTCTTGAAGGGAGAGCCGATCTTCCCTCGTCTGGATATGGAAGAGGAAGTTTTATATATTAAAGATCAAATGCAGGGCGGCGCCCCCAAGGCTGAGGAAAAAGTGGAAGAGACGATTCCTGAAGTCGATGAAATCACTATTGATGACTTTACAAAAGTGGAGCTTCGTGTTGCTCAGGTCATGGAAGTTGAGCCTGTAAAGAAAGCGGATAAGCTTCTTAAACTTCAGCTTGATTTGGGTTATGAGAAACGTCAAGTCGTATCAGGCATTGCACAGCACTATAAACCTGAAGATTTAGTAGGCAAAAAAGTGATATGCGTAACAAATTTGAAACCTGTTAAACTTCGTGGCGAGCTCTCTCAAGGAATGATTTTGGCGGGAAGCCAAGATGGAGTGCTCTCAGTCGCTACAATAGATTCATCGATTCCTAATGGTTCAAAGGTGAAATAAACCGATGAAAACATAAAGGTGTTTCATATGAAACATTTTTATGTTTTTTTCTTTATGCTTTTGGAAAAAGTAATTTAATACAGGTTCAGGTTCTGCATTTGGGCATATAGAAGCCTTTGTAATCTTTTTGTTACCTAAATGTGAAACATAAAACTTTCATTTTTTAATAAAATAGTGCTAGAAAGGGAGAAAAATAATGTTATTTGATACACACGTACATGTTAATGCGGAACAATTCAACGAGGATCTCGAGGACGTAATAGACAGAGCTAAGGAAGCAGGAGTCAATAATATGGTAGTCGTTGGTTTTGACCGGCCCACTATTATAAGGGCAATGGAATTAATAGAAGCTTATGATTTCATGTATGCCGCGGTCGGATGGCATCCTGTGGATGCTATAGATATGAAAGAAGAGGACTTACAATGGATCGAGGAATTATCCAATCATCCAAAGGTTGTGGCCATTGGTGAGATGGGTCTGGATTATCATTGGGATAAATCACCGAAAGATGTTCAAATGGAGGTGTTCAGGAAGCAAATCCGACTGGCAAAAAAGGTGGGGCTGCCCATTATCATCCATAATCGGGAAGCGACCGCGGATATCGTGAACATACTCAAGGAAGAAGAGGCATCAAGGGTTGGAGGCATCATGCATTGCTTTAGCGGAAGTGCAGAAACGGCTTTGGAATGCATCAATATGAACTTTTATATTTCATTGGGTGGACCTGTGACCTTCAAGAATGCAAAAAAACCAAAGGAAGTGGCAGCATCCGTACCTTTAGACCGTTTACTGATAGAGACCGATTGTCCATACTTGGCTCCCCATCCTTATAGAGGGAAGCGTAATGAACCTTCGTATGTGAAACTTGTTGCTGAACAAATTGCAGAAATCAAACAACTCACATTAGAGGAAGTTTCCCAGGCAACAACGGAAAATGCCAAGAAATTATTCGGCATTAACTGACATTTTTTTTTACAATATCTCCCGGGGTTCACTAGCTAAAATTGAATTTTTTCTAAGGTTTCTACAAATTTCACCCCAACCATAGGCTTATTATGTCGAGAAGTCGCCCTTTCCTTTTCAAGGTGAAATATGCATAATAGGTAGTAATTTCCTAAATGAGAAGTGAATGGGTTGACAGCTTGATAACTAAGTCTATATAATCACCGGGAGGAAGGAGGAGTTTTTCATCCTATTAAAAACTATGAAAAACCTTATTCCCAGACCATTTGGGAAGAAGAGAATGGCAATTGCCATCTTCAGTGCTATTCTTGTTTCTACAGCATTGGGAATACTGATATATCAAGGAACAAAGGATACAGTTACAATCATGCTAGACGGAAAAAAAGAGGTAGTGCGTACACACGCGGCTACTGTAAATGATATGTTGGAAGATTTAGAGATTACCGTTAAAGCCGCAGACTACGTCCATCCATCTAGAACCACCAAGGTAGATGATGATTTAGAGGTGGTTTGGAAGCCTGCACAAAAAATCGTCATGGTACAGGATGGTAAGACGAAGGATGTTTGGTCCACCGCCGATACGGTAGACGAACTTTTAAAAGACCAAAATCTTAGTGTGAAGGAACAGGATAAGATCACCCCTTCGAAAAATACGAAGCTGAAAGCGAATATGGAAGTTGCCATAGACAAAGCCTTTTCACTGAAATTAGTGGTAGGTGGAGACGAAAAGCAGGTATGGTCAACTTCGGCTACTGTCGCTGACTTTTTAAAGCAACAAGGAGTAAAACTCAATGATTTGGATCGTGTTGAGCCAGAATTAACCGAAAAAGTTGAAGCTGGGAATACGGTAAACGTAGTTCGAATTGAAAAAGTCACCGATGTAGTGGAAGAACCAGTTGACTTTGCTGTCATAACTAAAAAAGATGACTCTTTATCAAAAGGGAAAGAGAAAATTGTCACAGAAGGAAAAGACGGACTCATTTCCAAAGAATATGAAGTTATTAAAGAAAATGGCAAAGAGGTTAAAAGAGAATTACTTTCAGAAAAAGTGGTTAATAAAAAGCAGGATAAAGTTGTAACGGTCGGAACTCGAACGACGGTTGCCCAAGCATCACGCGGAGTAACTAACGTTAGTTCTTCAAGTGGAAAAGAAATATATGTATCATCAACAGCTTATACTGCCAGTTGTAAGGGCTGTTCCGGTGTCACGTCCACAGGCGTGGATCTAAAGAGCAATCCGGGTGCGAAAATCATCGCTGTCGATCCAAACGTAATTCCTATGGGCTCGAAAGTATATGTGGATGGCTATGGCTATGCAGTAGCTGCTGACAAAGGCGGAGCCATAAAGGGAAATAGGATTGACGTCTTCTTTTCCTCGAAGAATGATGCTTATCGCTGGGGTGTAAAGAGGGTAAAGATTCGTGTATTGGACTAATAAGGTTTCTCTCGCAGGAGATGAATTCGTCTCCTGTTTTTTGCGTTTTATTTTCCATTTGTTGAAAAACCCTATGTAAAACTGTTTTAATAAGATAGACGTTTCATTATTCCATAAGATTTCAATATGTGCGTGTGAACTTCATAAATGATCTTGACTGGATTCTCTATCCAAAAAATTTTACGGGGGACCGGCTACGTTTATCCAAGAGCTAATCAAAGCGCTTGCGCTTTTCTGTATGGAGGAAACCATGAAAAAGATTAAAGAAATTATTGTTGTAGAAGGAAAAGACGATACGGTAGCGATAAAAAGGGCTGTTAATGCTGATACAATAGAAACCAACGGTTCCGCGGTGAATGAGTCTTGTATTGAGCAGGTGAGGCTTGCACAAAGGACACGTGGAGCCATCATTTTCACAGACCCTGATTTTCCTGGTCAAAAAATCAGGAATATAATTTCAGAACAAGTAAAAGGCTGTAAACACGCCTTTTTAACGAAGAAGGAAGCCCTTCCTAAGTCAGGTAGAGGAATTGGTGTGGAACATGCTTCTCCTGAGGCAATTCGTAATGCTTTAAAGGAAGCCCAATTAATGGATGAAGAGGCTTCAGAAGAGATTTCACAGCAAGATTTAATAGATGCCGGTTTAATCGGGGGATTCGGTGCCAAGGAACGAAGGGAAAAACTTGGCTCTATTTTAAAAATCGGGTTTACCAATGGTAAACAGTTATATAAGAGACTAAAAATGTTCCAAATATCAACTGAGGCTTTTGAGAAAGCGATGGTACAGATAATTCAGGAGGAAAAAAATGAATAAGGATATTGCAACCCCTGTCAGAACGAAAGAAATATTAAAGAAATATGGATTCTCCTTTAAAAAGAGCTTAGGCCAGAACTTTTTAATTGATACGAATATCTTGAAACGTATTGTCGAACATGCCAATTTGACGGAGGAAAGCGGCGCCATTGAAATTGGGCCGGGAATCGGGGCATTGACGGAACAACTAGCGAAAAGCAGCAAAAAGGTTGCGGCCTTTGAAATTGACCAGCGTCTGCTGCCCATCTTATCGGATACACTGTCTCCCTATAACAATGTAAACATCATTCACGGAGATGTTCTTAAAGCTGATGTCAAGAAGGTCATCGGCGAGGAATTTTCTGGATTTTCGGACCTGATGGTCGTTGCGAATCTTCCATATTATGTAACGACTCCCATCATTTTAAAGCTATTGTCCGAAGACCTGCCCATTAGGGGCATCGTGTGCATGCTGCAAAAGGAAGTGGCCGATCGAATTGCCGCAAAACCTGGGACAAAGGAATACGGTTCTTTATCCATTGCCATTCAATATTATACTGAAGCCGAAACAGTGATGATAGTACCCAAAACGGTATTCATGCCTCAGCCTAATGTTGATTCTGCTGTAATCCGCCTTACAAAGCGCGTGAAGCCGATCGTCGAGGTCCTGGATGAGGATTTCTTATTCACGGTGACCCGGGCGAGCTTTGCCCAGCGCAGGAAAACGATTTTAAATAACTTAACCAGTCAGCTGCCAGATGGTAAATCGAAAAAAGAACATATACTGGCCGCTCTCGAAGCTGCGGAAGTGGATCCTTCCAGACGGGGGGAAACGCTGAGCATCAAAGAATTTGGCCGCTTAAGTGATGCATTATTGCCGAATTTCAAATAAAGGAAATGTGAAAGATTCAAGTCGGAATGGGGTCAATCCCCGCTTCCGGCTTTTTTTATTATGAAATTGGCCAACCATGAGGGAGCGTATCCGAAAATGTAATCAATCCCCGCCTTTCACCATTCAAGAATGGTTCGCATAACTTAAGAATGAAAATAAACTAGGGCGGGCTGAAAATAAGTCTTCTCATGGGGTGAGGCCATGAATATTCAAATAAACGATATTGTTGGTCGGGTTTCTTATAAATGCGACGTGTTGTTCCGGGTAATCGATATCCGTGATATTGACGGAAGGCGTCAAGCTGTTCTTTATGGGGAAGATATCCGATTGATTGCAGATGCACCTTTTCAAGATTTAATGCTCATTAATGATAATGAAAGAAATGATCGACAAAGGTCGAATGAGGTACTTCAAGAACAATCTTACCGCTTATTAACGCAAGATCTAGAGCTGCAACAACAAAAAAATGGCTATCAATCAAGTAATGGTTATCGGTACGGCGGTGAATACTTTCAGATACCAGGGCGGGTCCTCCATGTTGATGGGGATGCCTCTTACTTAAGGAAATGCATGGATCTATATCAGAAATTCAGTATTCCGGTCAATGGCATCTATTGCAATGAAAAGGAAATGCCCCATAGAATCGGGGGGCTGTTGGATCATTATCGACCGGACATTCTTGTTGTCACCGGCCATGATGCCTATTCAAAATCAAAAGGGCCGATATCCGATATTAATGCCTACCGTCACTCAAAGGATTTTGTGCAGACGGTTAGAGAAGCGCGAAGGCGAGTTTCTCATTTAGACCAACTGATTATATTTGCCGGGGCTTGTCAGTCACATTTTGAATCGCTGATCCAAGCGGGGGCAAATTTTGCAAGTTCTCCTTCCCGTGTTAATATACATGCTCTTGATCCGGTATATATCGTCGGAAAGGTAAGCTTTACGCCTTTTTCCGATCATATTCATGTATGGGATGTCCTTCGGAATACATTAACTGGAGAAAAGGGGTTGGGGGGAATTGAGACAAAAGGGGTGTTACGGACCGGGTTGCCCTTCAAGCCATTTCAGGAAGAATGAACGAGCTGCATTTTGAAAGAATGCAGCTTGCTTTTGGTGGGTAAGAATTCGGATATCGTTACAGAAAAACCGGTTTTTGGTTAAGTGATGTTAGTAGGTAATGATTTAATTACGAAAATTCGGCTTAATAGATAATGGAATAGTTCGTTTACATAATTTTTCATTTCCCAGGATATAATAAAATTGTTCGCGATTTTGCCGAATTTCAGATAAAAATATATTGACTACATTTTTAAGTGCTGATATAATTTATTATTTTGTTTGCGTATATTTGTAAATTGTGATATACTTAACTTAGTGAGGTGGACCGAAAATGCCAAAAACTCTAGCTGATATTAAAACTGCACTTGATTCAAACCTAGGTAAAAGATTGCTCTTAAAAGCAAACGGTGGAAGAAGAAAGACTGTAGAACGATTCGGAACTTTGGCGGAAACTTATCCGGCTGTTTTTGTAATTGAGCTCGACCAAGATGAAAATGCGTTTGAAAGAGTATCTTACAGCTATGCGGATGTTTTAACGGAAACCGTGGAACTAACATTTTTAAACAAACAACAAGAGATGTAACTTAGACGAGGCAGTGAACAACTTTGTTTGCTGCCTTTTGTTTTGTATAGAATACCTGTGAACACCAATAAAGGCTTAAAAAGGATGTAATGAAATAGCGTATGATGCAAACACTAGGCATGTGACGGCATGGAAAGGGGTTGCTTCGCTTGAGCAGGAAAAAAGGGATTATGTCAAATGATCTTAAAGAGGAATTGGCTAAAGAACTTGGATTTTACGATGTTGTCCAGAAAGAAGGCTGGGGAGGAATCCGGGCCAGGGACGCAGGGAACATGGTAAAGCTTGCTATCGAAAAAGCACAACGTCAATTAGTGAACAAAGAGTAGATCAAACACTTAATTGCATCATGTCGTCATGTTGAAGAAGCCGGACTCTTTATACAATGTATAGCTCCATTCATTTTTGCTTACATTGTAGTTAAGGAGTCTGGTTTTTTATGTATCGGTGAATGCTATATGGATATGTAGCAAGTCTTTTGGGATGCAGGAAGCAGCTGCTCCCCAATGTGCCTACATGTGTCTATTCTCCTCTAAGGGTGATCTTAGCTTCTTTACATTGAAATTACGATGAAAAAACCTTTAGAATATAAACAAATATGATAGAATAGGACAAGAACTTTTAAGAACGTTAAAGTAGGTGGACATATTGAAGCTTATGGAGAAAGCCCCGGCTAAAATTAATTTGGCTTTGGATGTGCTTTTCAAACGGCCTGATGGATATCATGAGGTGGAAATGATCATGACGACAGTCGACCTTGCCGATAGAATTGAACTTAAGGAAATAAAGGGAAATCATATTCAAATTCTATCCCATAATCGATTTGTTCCGGATGATCATCGGAATTTAGCTTATCAAGCTGCATTTATTCTAAAGGAACGTTTTGGAATCAAAAAAGGTGTTTCCATAACTATAGAGAAAAATATACCTGTGGCTGCAGGACTTGCTGGTGGAAGCAGTGATGCCGCAGCTACCTTGAGAGGCTTGAATAGACTGTGGAAACTTGGTCTTTCCATGGATGAACTTGCGGAAATAGGAGCTGAAATTGGCTCTGATGTTTCATTTTGCGTATATGGAGGAACGGCATTGGCCAGGGGGCGCGGGGAAAAAATCACGCATCTTCCCGCACCGCCAAAATGCTGGGTCATCTTGGCCAAACCGACGATCGGCGTATCGACGGCAGATATATACAAAAGGCTCCAGACGTCAAAAATGGAGCATCCGGATGTACCTGGAATGATTTCGGCTATTATGGAAAACAATTATCACGATGTATGTGAAGGGTTGGGTAATGTTCTGGAACAAGTGACATTGCAGTTATACCCAGAGGTTGCGAACATTAAAGATCAAATGAAGACATTTGGAGCGGATTCGGTCTTGATGAGCGGAAGTGGTCCGACCGTTTTTGGTTTGGTGGAACATGATTCGCGCATGCAAAGAATTTATAATGGACTTCGTGGATTTTGTGACCAAGTCTATGCAGTCCGTTTACTGGGTGATCGAAACAATCTTGAATAGAAACGTACATTAGTGGTATAGTTGCTATATAATATTCGGGAATTAACAAAGGGGGTGTCTCAATGAAATTTCGTCGCAGCGAGAGGCTAGTCGATATGACCAATTATTTATTAGAACATCCAGGGGAACTTGTTTCGCTGACTTATTTTGCTGAAAGATATAGTTCGGCAAAATCCTCGATCAGTGAAGATTTGACAATCATCAAAGATACCTTTGAACAACGGGGGATAGGATCTTTAACAACCGTTCCAGGTGCGGCCGGTGGGGTGAAATATATTGTTTCCATCAAGGAAGAAGAAGCCAATGCCTTCATTGACGGATTATGCGATACGATCGCTAGTCCCGAAAGGTTACTTCCTGGCGGTTATCTATATATGACAGACATTTTAGGGCATCCGCAAACCGTGAATAAGGTTGGAAGGATAATCGCTTCAATGTATGCCAAGAAAAATGTCTCAGTCATCATGACAATGGCAACCAAAGGGATATCATTAGCATACGCCGTGGCAAATTATTTGAATGTTCCAGTTGTCATTGTAAGAAGGAATAATAAAGTAACGGAAGGTTCTACAGTGAGCATCAATTATGTTTCAGGCTCTTCAAAGCGGATTCAGACTATGGTACTCTCTAAGAGAAGCTTGGTTGAAGGTTCGAATGTATTAATTGTAGACGATTTCATGAAGGCTGGGGGTACCATTAACGGTATGGTCAGTCTATTGGATGAATTTAAGGCAACAGTTGCCGGAATAGCAGTGCTGGTCGAATCCGAACATACTGAGGAGTGCCTTGTCGAGGACTATGTTTCATTAATCAAGTTGACGCAGGTGGTCGAAAGAGACAAGAAAATCAATGTAAGCCGTGGGAATTATTTTACGAAAAAGGAATAGGGGGAATCATTTAATGAAAACGATACATACTGATGAAGCACCGGCAGCGATCGGACCATATTCACAAGGCGTGATCGTGGATAAGTTATTTTTCAGTTCAGGACAGATCCCACTTACTGCTTCTGGTGAGATGGTGACTGGGGATGTAAAGGAACAGACACACCAGGTCTTTAAGAATCTCCAAGCTGTATTGAAAGAAGCTGGGGCTTCATTGGAAACTGTCATTAAGGCAACAGTATTCATTAAAAGTATGGATGATTTCGGTTCGATTAATGAAATTTACGGAGAATATTTTTCTGCTCACAAACCTGCTCGTTCTTGTGTAGAGGTTGCTCGCCTTCCTAAAGATGCACTAGTGGAAATAGAAGTGGTAGCGCTCGTTAAATAAACGGGCGTTTTTTTATTTTTTAGGAAATTCGTAATGGGTATCATCCTGTAATATCAGGGTGATTTTTATTGTTTTTGAAAACTAGGCTGAATTTTCTAAAAAAATTACAGATAATAGAAGGAGTTCACGTTTTTTTGTTGAATATGTACTTTAAGTTTTAACAACAACAAAAAGGGATGGTGAGCTTAAATGGAAGTAACTGACGTAAGATTACGCCGTGTGAATACGGATGGTCGTATGAGAGCTATCGCATCAATTACACTGGATAATGAATTTGTGGTTCATGATATTCGTGTGATCGACGGAAACAATGGTTTATTTGTAGCAATGCCAAGTAAACGAACTCCAGATGGAGAATTCCGGGATATCGCTCATCCAATCAATTCCTCTACACGCGGGAAAATTCAAGAAGCTGTCTTGACAGAATATCATCGATTGGGAGAACTTGAAACTGAATTAGAGGAAGCTGGAGCAGGTGCTTCTTAAAATAACCTTACTTTTAAACTTTAAATTTATAATTCGTGCATCTAGAGCCTACTTCATAAGTAGTGCTCTTTTTTATTTATTCATAAACGGATAAGTTTAGAACCTATTCGCTCATCGCACAGACAATTGCTTTAATTATCAAAATTGTAAAATAAAGGTGATATCTTCAAAGTTTAAGTACCCGCCCTTTTTATTTTTTAAACCTTTTTGTTCATCCTGAAATTGAAATTCCCGTAAGCGGGATTTGAGGATATCACTTACTCCATACGTCTTATGAACTGAAGATGAATTGAAACGGTAATCGGTTTTGGAATGGAAGTTAACAAAGGGTGCAGTACTTTCACATGGCTTGTACATAGGTCTAGCGCGATCATGGCAGTGTTTTGGGACAATGGGGCTTGCTGGTGTTATAGAGGGGAGGAGACATGGTTCCTGTATTACGACGTTAATGAAAATGACATCGACCATGATTTAAAATAATGTTAAAAGATCCATTAATAACTCTAACAAGGCTGTCTGAAATTGAACTTTTTTTACCTGATTGGTTGACAATTATATGTACTTTTAATTGTTACCTTGAAAAGAATCACTATTTGAGATAATATTTTTAGTGGATAAAAAGGTGAAAATGGAGGCCTGTTATGAGTAATCGCTATGCAATAATATTGGCCGCTGGGCAAGGTACTAGGATGAAATCTAAGCTTTATAAGGTTTTGCACCCTGTTTGCGGGAAACCAATGGTACAACATGTTATCGATCAAGTCAATCAACTTCAAATAGAAGATATTGTTACAGTCATCGGCCATGGAGCTGAAAAAGTACAAGAACAACTTGGTGATTCATGCAAGTATGCCTTACAAGAACAGCAATTAGGTACGGCACATGCTGTAATGCAAGCGGAAAGCGCTTTATCCGTAAAAAGTGGAACAACCCTTGTTATTTGCGGTGATACGCCTCTGATTAAAGCGGAAACGATGAAAGAGCTTATAGCATTGCATGAGCAAAGTCAGGCGAAAGCAACAATCTTAACAGCATATGCAGATAATCCTGCTGGTTATGGAAGGGTCCTTCGCGGTGAAGGCGGTCTTGTAGAAAAAATCGTCGAGCATAAGGATGCCACTGATGAAGAAAGATATGTTAAGGAAATAAATACCGGTACATATTGCTTCGACAACCAAGCATTATTTAGCGCGCTGAAAAAAGTTTCAAATGAAAACGTCCAGGGAGAATATTATTTACCGGATGTTATTGAAATCTTAAAAGAGGAAGGCGAAGTGGTGACGGCCTTCCAATCCAGTGATTTCGAGGAGACATTGGGTGTAAATGACCGAGTTGCTTTATCGCAGGCGGAGCAAATTTTACGGAAACGAATCAATGAAACGCATATGAGGAATGGTGTAACGATCATCGATCCGCTAACTACGTACATTGAAGCGGATGTGCAAATCGGGCAGGATACAGTCATTAGCCCTGGCTCATTCATTAAAGGAAAAAGTATTATCGGTCAGGATTGCTTAATTGGCCCGAATACGGAAATCAGTAATTGTGAAATTGGTGATGGAACGGAAGTCCTCCAATCGGTTGTACATGAAAGCAGTATTGGAAGTTTTGTTAAAATCGGTCCATTCGCACATGTTAGACCTCAATCAGATATTAAGGATTCCGTTAAGATCGGTAATTTTGTCGAAATTAAAAAGACCGTTTTTGGCGAAGGAAGCAAGGCCTCTCACTTGAGTTATATTGGGGATGCAGAGGTTGGGGAGAATGTTAATATAGGCTGCGGATCAATTACCGTGAATTACGACGGGAAAAATAAACATTTGACGAAGATTGAAGACAATGTCTTCATAGGCTGCAATTCTAATCTGGTTGCACCCGTGACGGTAGGAGAAGGGGCATATGTAGCTGCTGGGTCAACCATTACGCAAGATGTACCGCCGGAAGCCCTATCCGTTGCCCGTGCTCGTCAAGTTAACAAAGAAGATTATGTCAAGAATTTGAAATTTAATAAATAACCGACGGAGGTCATCATGTCAAATCAGTATTTAGATCCTAATTTAAAAGTATTCTCTTTAAATTCAAACTTCGATTTAGCTCAGGAAATTGCTGCTGCAATCGGTGTTGAACTTGGAAAGTGTAGCGTAACAAGTTTCAGTGACGGTGAAGTTCAGATCAATATTGAAGAAAGTATCCGTGGCTGTGACGTTTACGTAATCCAATCAACAAGCCAACCAGTCAATGAAAATTTAATGGAACTTTTAATTATGATCGATGCTCTTAAACGTGCTTCAGCTAAAACAATCAATATTGTCATGCCATATTACGGTTATGCCCGACAAGATCGTAAAGCGCGTGCACGTGAACCAATTACAGCTAAACTTGTCGCAAATCTTCTAGAAACGGCTGGTGCCCACCGTGTTATCACATTAGATCTTCACGCACCACAAATTCAAGGTTTCTTCGATATTCTGATCGATCACCTTGTTGCTGTTCCGATTTTAGCTGATTTCTTCAAGGAAAAAGATTTAAGTGATATCGTCATCGTTTCCCCAGATCATGGTGGTGTAACACGTGCCCGTAAAATGGCCGATCGCCTAAAAGCACCGATTGCCATTATCGATAAGCGCCGTCCAAGACCGAACGTGGCTGAAGTCATGAACATCATTGGTAATATTGAAGGGAAGACAGCAATACTGATTGACGACATCATCGATACTGCCGGGACTATTACACTAGCGGCCAATGCCCTTGTAGAGAATGGTGCTAAAGCAGTGTATGCTTGTTGTACACACCCAGTCCTTTCAGGCCCTGCCATCGAAAGGATTCAAAATTCAACGATTAAGGAATTGGTCGTGACTAACTCGATTGCCCTATCTGAAGATAAGAAAATCGATAAAATTACTGGACTTTCTGTAGCACCTTTGATTGCAGAGGCAATTATTCGTGTGCATGAGGAACAATCAGTCAGCACATTATTCGATTGATAAAAAAATTAACCAAACACGGCGGGCCCTAGGGCTCGCCGTATTTTGGTTTGAAATTTTCAAAAAATATTAAATCCATAGTTGACAGATATGAATACTGATAATAAAATAGCTATACAAATTCAATTCATATTCATGGAATGAAAACCTGTACTAAAGCAAGTGCATATTGGTTAACGCCGATCGGACTACCGAAGGCTCCTTTTCACTTACCATTGAACATTAGGCATCTTATTGCCCTATTGTCCTATTGGTGAAGAAAAGGAGCCTTTTATTTTTAAATAAATTGTTTAAGAAGGGTGTGCAGAATATGAAAAAAAAAAACGAAAGATATGGCTGCTGTCCATCTTCAGCATCTTCATGCTGATAGTAAGTGCATGCGGGCAGGAAAAGAACAGTTCCACTAGTGCTGATGCAAAAGAATCGAATAAGACCATCCGAATCGGTTATCAAAAATTTGGGACATTAAATATTTTAAAATCAAAAGGGGAGCTGGAAACACATTTAAAGGAAGTGGGTTATACAGTCGATTGGACTGAATTCCCTGCAGGACCTCAACTGCTTGAAGCTTTGAATGTCGGCAGCATTGATTTTGGGCACACAGGGGAGGCACCGCCGATATTTGCACAAGCGGCCAATGCTCCGCTTGTCTATATTGCCAATCAGCCGTCTAACCCATCAGGAGAGGCTATAGTTGTACAAAAGGATTCACCCATTAAAAATGTGAAAGATTTAAAAGGTAAGAAGGTTGGCTTGAATAAAGGTTCCAATGTTCATTACCTATTGGTCAAAGCGTTAGAGGAAGCAGGTCTTACTCTTGATGACATTAAGCCCGTCTACTTGCCACCGGCTGATGCGAGGGCTGCTTTTGAAGGGAACCAAATCGATGCCTGGGTAATATGGGATCCATTTTTATCAGCAGCGGAATTGGAACTTGAAACGAAAACGATTCAGGATGGAGAAGGACTGGTGTCGAATCGTGAATTCTTTTTGGCAACTGATTCATTTGCCGGGAACGAAGAGGCCTTGAAGATTATCAAAGAAGAACTGAGAAAAGTTGATAAATGGATTGAAGAAAACCCAAGGGACGTCGCTGAGTTTTTATCTCCGGAAATTGGATTGAGTGTGGAGGCATTGGAAAAAACATTAAATAGAAAAGAATATGGACTTGAGGAGATTTCCAATGGGGTTTTGGATGATCAACAAAAGATTGCCGATACGTTTTACAATCTTAAATTAATTCCAAGCAAGATTAATGTTCTGGATGCATCTGCAGATGTTAAAAAAAATTAAGGGGGAAATGAAAATGAAAGTATTTTGGTTTTTACCATCGCATGGGGAAAGTCGCTATTTAGGATCGACTAAGGGAGGAAGGGCAATCACGCTTCCTTATTTAAAACAAATAGCGCAGGCGGTTGATCATTTGGGTTTTGAAGGGGCTTTGCTTCCGACGGGACGGTCTTGTGAGGATGCATGGGTAGTGGGCTCTTCATTGATTTCCGCAACGGAAAGAATGAAATTTCTAGTTGCGGTCCGACCAGGTTTAATGTCGCCAACCTTGGCTGCCAGGATGGCTTCGAGCTTCGACCGGCTGTCGAATGGACGTCTCTTGATCAATGTGGTAACTGGAGGGGACCCGGTCGAACTGGCAGGTGATGGCGTATTTCTGAATCATAAGGAACGATATGGGCAAACAGATGAATTTCTTGGCATCTGGAGAAAGGAGATGTCCGGGGACAAAGTGGACTTTGAAGGGGAGCACCTAAAGATTGAAGGCGGGGATATTCTGTTGCCACCTGTACAAAAACCGTACCCACCGCTCTATTTCGGAGGTTCATCCGACCCGGCCATCGATATATCAGGAAAGCATATTGATGTGTACTTAACTTGGGGTGAGCCGCCGGTGCAAGTGGTTGAAAAAATTGAAAAGGTACGTAAAAAGGCGGCGGAATATGGACGTGAGGTCAGGTTTGGCATACGGATGCATGTCATTGTAAGGGAAACGGAAGAAGAAGCTTGGCAGGCAGCGGATGAACTCATAAAATATGTGGATGATGAAATGATTGAAAATTCACAAAAGATCTTTGGAAGGTTTGATTCAGTGGGCCAAAAGCGCATGTCGCAACTCCATAACGGAAACAGGGATTCGCTTGTAATCAGCCCTAACCTTTGGGCAGGTGTAGGCCTAGTCCGTGGAGGCGCTGGTACGGCACTAGTAGGGAGTGCAGAAAGTGTTGCTGCCAGAATGAAGGAATATGAAGAAATCGGAATAGAATCTTTTGTTTTATCTGGATACCCTCATCTTGAAGAAGCGTACAGAGTTGCGGAATTATTATTCCCTTTACTCCCTGTTGAACAGTTGGAAAGTCCCATTTCTAAAGCTACGAGCCCATTCGGGGAAATACTGGCCAATGACCACTACCCTACAAAAGGAAGTGAAAATGAAGATGCAGAAAAAAAAATTAAGCAAAAAGTTCAATAGGTTTCACCTCATATCTTGGCTTGTGCCCATTCTCCTTTTGATAACTTGGCAGCTGCTGTCTTTGAGGGGGATATTGTCGGATCGGATATTGCCTGCCCCGACTGAAGTGTTTCAAGCGGGTGTCGCTTTATTGGGGACAGGTGAACTTATAGATTATATCGGCATCAGTGCCCAGCGTGCCTTCATCGGCTTTTTAATAGGCGGGATCATTGGTTTTGTACTAGGTTTATTAAATGGATTATCATCCATTGCTGAAACCTTATTCGATACCTCGCTTCAGATGTTGCGTAACATTCCGCATTTAGCTTTAATACCGCTGGTGATTCTATGGTTTGGTATAGAAGAAGAAGCGAAAATCTTCCTTGTCGCTTTAGGGGTTCTTTTTCCTATCTATCTAAATACATTTCATGGAGTGAAATCGGTGGATAAGGGATTGATCGAAGCAGCGAGGGTTTATGGGTTAAGCGGTTTTTCTTTATTCTGGAATGTTATTCTCCCTGCCGCCTTTCCATCCATTTTGGTGGGTATCCGCTTCTCTCTTGGAATCATGTGGGTCACATTAATTGTCGCAGAAACAATATCCGCTAATTCCGGAATAGGATATATGGCTATGAATGCCCGGGAATTCATGAGGATGGATATTGTTGTTCTTAGTATTCTCTTATATGCCTTATTGGGAAAAATATCGGACGTTGCGGCCAAAATGATCGAAAAAAGATGCTTGAAGTGGCATCCATCATACCAATGAGGAGGTCATTAATATGAAAAATGGAAATTCGTTGGAGTTGCAGGGTGTAAGAAAGGATTTTGGGGAGTTTGAAGTATTAAAAGGGATGGACCTCACATTTAAAAAAGGGGAATTCGTAGCCATTGTCGGTAAGAGTGGATGTGGAAAGAGCACATTGCTTCGTCTTGTGGCAGGCCTGGAAAAACCGACGGGCGGGCAGATACTGGTGAATGGAAAGCCATTGAAAGGATTAAATAAATCTTCACGTACGATGTTTCAGGACGGAAGGCTTTTTCCTTGGAAAAAAATCCTTGAAAATATCGGCATAGGCTTGAAAGGGGATTGGAAGCCAAATGCTATGGAATTACTGGAGCAAGTGGGCCTAGCAGACCGGGCAAGTGATTGGCCGTCCGTTTTATCCGGCGGGCAAAAACAAAGGGTTGCATTAGCAAGGGCATTGGTGAACCAACCTGACATTCTCCTCTTGGATGAGCCGTTAGGGGCATTGGATGCTTTGACGAGAATTGGCATGCAAAGGCTGATTGAAGAATTATGGAGGAAAAGGGACTTTACTGCCTTGCTTGTTACACATGATGTTGAAGAGGCCGTAATGCTAGCCGACCGTGTCATATTAATCGAAGAGGGTAAAGTCGTCATGAATAAGGAGATCAATCTGCCGAGACCAAGGAAAAAGGATAGTATTCAATACTCATCACTAGCAGCACAAATCCTTGACAGAGTGATGCAAGTTGAGGACGGAATGGAAAAAAAGGCAATTCATGCTTGAATGAGAGAAAAAAGATTTTGCGGGAAATACCTATGTTTACCATATGTTTATCCCCTTCTTGCCTCCTTCGGATTTTACCTTTCATGTTTAACGATTCGCCATTTAGGGAAATGTTAAATATAGAGAAACTTGTAATTCATATTCAGGAAGGCGGAGGATGTATGAGTAATATATTAGCTGCAAAAGAACGTACGGATTCAAAACACTCTAATTTAAGGAATTTGAGGGAAAGTGGCGAAATCCCTGCGATAGTATATGGCAATAAAAATGACAGTACGGCCATTTCAGTCAATAGTATCGAGCTTCAAAAGACGATCAAGGAAATAGGCCGTAATGGAATCATTTCTTTGGAAATGGAAGGTTCGAGTTATAAGGTCATGCTCTCTGACTATCAAAAGGATCCAATAAAGAACTCCATTTATCATGCAGACTTTTTAATTGTAGATATGTCCGCTCAATTACAAGCGCAAGTTCGCATTAACCTTGTCGGTGTTTGTAAAGGCGTGAAAGACGGTGGGGTCCTTCAGCAGTCACTTCATGAAGTCACGGTTACGGCTAAACCTAATGACATCCCAGACTCCATCGATGTGGACGTTACTGAACTTCAGGTAGGGGATACAATCTACATATCCGATATCCAAACGAAAAAGCAAGTTACAATCGACAATGATGGAGAAGAAGTTGTTGCATCCGTTTTGGCTCCTCGTCAGGAAGAGGAAATAAGTACAGGTGAACAGCAAGATGGCGGTATCCCTGAAAATGAAGAAGGCAGGGAAACCAAGGCATCACTAGAGTCATGATGCCGGGATTAAACAAGTGAATCGTGATATAATAGGCGTAGCTCTTAACGAGTTACGTCTTTTCAATCTCTGGATGCAGCCTTTTAAACCGGACCATTTTTTTCGTAATGGATTCCTTAAATTAGGATTTTTCCTAATTAGTTCTCCTGTCGCTTGCAGGCCAGCTTGAAATTAGGGTACTATTTTTCTAAGGTCAATGATCTTGGGAAAACTTCGTCCCAGCGTAACTCCCTAAATAACCGTAATGACGGAGTGTGAATCATGAAAATTATTGTAGGGTTAGGGAACCCAGGTAAACAGTATGAAAAAACCCGGCATAACGTCGGATTTGAAGTAATAGATGAGTTATCCAAAAGATGGTCGATTCCGCTTGATCAAGCAAAACATAAGGGAGTATATGGTGCAGGGATGGTAAAGGGAGAAAAAGTTTTATTGCTTAAACCATTAACCTACATGAATTTGTCAGGCGAATCCATTTCGGCCGTCATGCATTTCTTTAAGGTGGATATCGCGGATGTGGTCATTATCTATGATGACCTTGATTTGCCTCCAGGGAAGCTCCGCCTTCGTCAAAAGGGTAGTGCAGGCGGTCATAATGGGATAAAATCATCAATTGCCCATTTGGGTACGCAAGAATTCAATCGAATCAGAATAGGCATTGGCCGCCCGATTGGCCGCATTCCGGTATCTGATTATGTATTGGGGCGTTTTTCGCCTGAAGAATGGGATCATGTCGGGGCAACGATCGAAAAAAGCGCAGCTTCTTGTGAAGCTTGGATGGAAAAGCCATTTATACAGGTCATGAACGAATATAACCAATAAGCAGAGAGTAGATATAAGTAAAGAATAATATCTTCCTGTTTCGCTGAATAAACCTCCTCTATTTTTGTACATACTAACACTATTACTAAAATAGGGGGTTACCAAATGGCTCTCCATTATCGATGCCGACATTGCGGAACTAAGCTGGGCTCAATCGAGGCACACTCACTGAGTACGGAGCAGTTAGGTTTTAATCAACTTACCGATGAAGAGCGACAAGAGATGATCGTTTATGATTCTGAAGGGGATATGCATGTAAGGGCGATATGTGAAGATTGCCATGAAACGCTGCAAAGAAACCCTGATTTATACGAAAACGATTATATTATTCATTAGCGGGAGAGGGCTTTGGACAAAATCCAAAGCATTTTTCCGTTTGTCTGGAATACCAGGGCACATAAAATTGCCGTTAATAAAGGGACGCTTGGTGAAATGGCCAAGTTCAAATAAAAAGATTACAAATGTTTTTCGCACGTTAAAGAGAGGGGGGAAAGAAAATGAATGGATTGCAGAACTTGTTCTCCAAACAAGATGATGTTCATTCGTTAATAGCCGGCATCGATGAAGGACTTAAGGAGCAGATCGTCTCTGGTCTCACAGGTTCCTCGAGATCTCTATTACTGGCTTCCGTATATGAAAAGACGAATAGGCCTATTTTATTGGTTACCCATAATTTACTGCAAGCACAAAAATTCCATGAGGACTTATCCAGTTTCATTCCCGAGGAAGAATTATATATATATCCAGCCAATGAATTGATTGCGGCTGATTTGAGTGTTGCCAGCCCGGAATTAAGGGCCCAACGTGTAGAGGCATTGAACTTTTGGGCGGAGGGAAAGAAAGGGATCGTCATTGCGCCAATTCCCGGGGTGCGTCGCGTGCTTCCTCCGAAAGATATTTGGAAGAGACATCAGCTTATCTTTACTTTAGGGGAAGACATCGAGCTTGAACCAACGCTTAGTAAATTCATTGCCATGGGTTATAACAGGTCTGAAATGGTTGCTTCTCCAGGTGAATTCAGTATCAGGGGCGGTATAATCGATATTTATCCGATCACCGAACCCAATCCAATACGAATTGAATTATTCGATACCGAAATAGATTCAATAAGGACCTTTTCAAGCGAAGATCAGCGATCCATCGAGAAACTCAAGAAAGTGACGATTGGTCCCGTCAGTGAGGCTTTGCTAGAGACGGAGCATATCGAAAGAATCATAACGAGGCTCGAGAGCGGATTAAGTAAAAGCTTGAAGAAACTTAAAGACGAGAAAACCAAGGAACAGCTGGTTCAAACGATCAGTTATGAATTTGAACAGCTGAAAATGGGGAATATACCCGACAAAATCTTTAAATACTTAAGTTTAGCGTATGAAGATCCAGCTAGTTTAATAGATTATTTACCGGTAAATGGTTTGGTTTTCTTGGATGAAATCAGTAGAATCCAGGAAATCAATGATTCTTTGGAAAAAGAAGAGGCTGGGTGGTACACGGATCTTTTAAGTCAGGGACAAATTATCCATGACATCAAATTGGCTCATCCGATGCAGGAATTAATCATGAAATCCAGCAGGCCGTTTGTATACCTTTCATTGTTTTTACGGCATGTACCGCATACGAATCCTCAGAATATCCTGAATTTTGCCAGTAAACAAATGCAAAATTTCCATGGACAGATGAATGTGTTCAAAGCTGAACTGGAACGTTGGAAAAAAGGGAAATATACAGTCGTCATACTTGGACAGGATGAAGAACGGGTAAAAAAACTGCATTCGGTTTTAGCCGATTATGATATAGAGGCCGCAGAACTGTTTAATGCGGACAGCATTCTTCCAGGTAAAGTACAGATTTTACGCGGCAGTCTAAATAGCGGCTTTGAATTACCTATGCAAAAGTTCAGTATCATTACGGAAACGGAATTGTTTAATAAGAAGTCAAAGAAATCAATACGGAGACAGAAACTATCGAATGCGGAGCGAATCAAGAGTTATTCCGAACTGAAGATCGGTGACTATGTCGTTCATGTTAACCACGGTATCGGTAAATACTTGGGAATTGAAACCCTTACGATAAATGGGGTCCATAAAGATTACCTGAATATTCGTTATCAGGCGGATGACAAATTGTATGTTCCTGTCGACCAAATTGATCTTGTCCAAAAGTATGTCGGTTCTGAAGGAAAAGAACCGAAGCTTTATAAGCTAGGCGGAACGGAATGGAAACGTGTCAAAAGTAAGGTTCAATCATCCGTTGAGAACATTGCCGATGATTTAATTAAATTATACGCCGAAAGGGAAGCCGCAAAGGGCTATGCCTTTTCACCTGATGGTGATATGCAGAGAGAATTCGAAACATCATTCGCCTATAACGAAACGGAAGATCAATTACGTTCCATAGTCGAAATCAAAAAGGATATGGAACGTGAACGGCCGATGGATCGTTTATTATGCGGCGATGTTGGATATGGGAAGACAGAGGTGGCGATCCGGGCCGCTTTTAAAGCCATAATGGATGGCAAACAGGTTGCATTTCTTGTTCCGACCACAATCCTCGCCCAGCAGCATTATGAAACATTAAGGGAGCGTTTTCAGGATTATCCCATTTCGATCGGTCATATGAGCCGTTTCCGGACTAAAAAACAGCAAACGGAGACGATTAAAGGATTGAAGGCCGGCACGGTTGATATTGTCGTTGGAACGCATAGGATTTTATCCAAAGATATCGTATACCGCGATTTGGGATTGCTTATCATTGATGAAGAACAGCGCTTTGGTGTTACACATAAGGAAAAGATCAAAAGGTTAAAAACGAATGTGGATGTACTGACTTTGACTGCGACGCCGATTCCGAGGACCCTTCATATGTCCATGTTGGGCGTGAGGGATTTATCCGTAATCGAAACACCGCCTGAGAACCGGTTCCCGATCCAAACTTATGTCATGGAGTATAATGGCTCATTGGTAACGGAAGCCATAGAACGGGAATTGGCAAGGGGGGGGCAGGTTTATTTCCTTTACAATCGGGTAGAGGATATAGCAAGAAAAGCAGAAGAAATTTCCATGCTGGTGCCCGATGCCCGTGTCACCTATGCTCATGGGCAAATGACAGAGCAAGAACTGGAAGCCGTCATGTTCAGCTTTTTAGAAGGCGAATATGATGTTTTGGTAAGTACAACCATTATAGAGACGGGTGTCGATATCCCGAATGTCAATACGCTCATAGTAAATGAAGCGGATAGAATGGGACTTTCACAGCTCTATCAGCTGCGTGGACGTGTAGGGCGATCCAACCGGGTGGCATATGCATTCTTCACTTATAGGAAAGATAAAGTGTTGACGGAAGTGGCAGAAAAACGTCTTCAATCCATTAAGGAATTTACAGAATTGGGTTCAGGGTTCAAAATCGCGATGCGTGATTTATCCATCAGGGGAGCTGGAAACATTCTAGGGGCTCAACAACATGGCTTCATCGATTCAGTTGGTTTCGATCTGTATTCACAAATGTTGAAAGAAGCTGTAGATGCGAAACGTAATGACCAACCAGCCGAAGAAAAGAACACCCTGGAAATTGACGTTGAAGTGGATGCTTATATCCCTGATGCCTACATAATGGACGGACATCAGAAAATAGAAATGTATAAAAGGTTCAGAGGGATTGCGTCGCTTGAAGAAGTGGAAGAATTACAGGATGAAATGATCGATCGTTTCGGAGAATACCCAGAAGAAGTTTCCTATTTATTCATGATTGCTGAAATGAAGGTATATGCTGAAAAGGCCGGAATTGAAAGCATTAAACAATTAAAGCAGGAAATCAGCATTCTCCTTAGGGAAAAGGTCAGCAGCGATGTGGATGGACAAAAGGTATTCGAGCTGGGATCGAAGTATGGCCGAATGGTGGGCTTCGGCATGGACGGCAATCGAATGAAACTGGTCCTGCACATAAAAGGTGTAGAACAAAGCAAATGGCTTAATATCTTATTTGAGATGGCCAAGGGTTTACAGTATGTAAAAAAAGAGACGCAAGCCACTAAAAACTAAAATTGAATGATAGTCCTCTTGAAGAATTTTTTTTAGGTACCATGGTAAAAAAATGCAACAAGAAGAAAAATTTTTTCAAAGTGCATAGAACTTACCATTAGAAAAATACTAAGTACAATAGCTGGTGATGATTTTGCTACAAAATGAGGATTTATCAAATCAATTAGATGAAAGTGAGGCAACATTAGATGAAAGCAACTGGTATCGTTCGCCGAATTGATGATTTAGGAAGAGTCGTCATCCCGAAAGAAATTCGCAGGACCCTCCGTATTCGTGAAGGAGATCCACTGGAAATATTTGTGGATAGGGATGGAGAAGTCATCCTAAAGAAATACTCTCCTATCAGTGAATTAGGCGATTTTGCAAGGGAATATGCAGAAGCACTTTATGATAGCCTTGGAAACCCAGTTATGATTTGTGACAGGGATACTTACATTGCAGTGGCAGGCGGCTCCAAAAAAGAATACTTAAATAAAAGCGTTAGTGACCTGGTGGAAAAAATCATGGAAGAAAGAAATCCTGTCCTGGAATCTCCAAACGGACAAATTTCATTCGTTGATTCCAATGATGAAGATGTCCAATCTTATACGGCAGCTCCGATCATTGCGAGTGGCGACCCGATTGGTGCCGTCTTGATTTTCTCTAAAGATAGCACCATTGGTGAAGTGGAACAGAAATCGGTTGAAACAGCAGCAAGTTTCCTAGCTAGACAAATGGAACAGTAACCTTGGACATGCCATTATAATTTTTAAGGTGGAAGGGCAGCAATCGCGCTGTCCTTTTTGCTCTTTCTAAAAGGTTAACCCGATGGGGGCAAACATAAAGAGACGGAGATTATTCTTCAAGGTGAATATGGAAACTAATTAACAGTATGCGCTGGAATTAAAAAATAACCATTGGAATTATGCTATAATAACTACCACATATGAGTGAAAAGGGGAAAAAGAATGGCTGAAAAGCCTTATAAAACATCAAATGAACTTTTCCGGGGAGCGTTGATTTTGAGCGCAGCGGCGATTATCGTAAAAGTATTGAGCGCGGCCTATCGCATACCATATCAGAACATTGCGGGTGACATCGGGTTTTATATCTATCAACAGGTTTATCCCTTCTACGGTGTTGCTTTTACATTATCAACACTCGGCTTTCCGGTAGTCATATCCAAACTTATTGCAGAACGGGACTCCTCCAAAAATAACTTTGCGGTCAAGGACATTTTAGTGACTTCATTCGTCGTCTTAAGTTCGATAGGTGTCATGATGTTTGCTGCACTATTCCTTGGAGCTGATTGGGTTGCAGGGTGGATGAAGGATCCGCATTTAGCCGGTCTGCTGAGGATCGTTGCCTACTCCTATTTATTAATGCCGATTTCATCTGTGTTAAGAGGCTATTTTCAAGGAATAAACGACATGCTGCCTACGGCAAGTTCGCAGGTCGCTGAACAATGCATCCGTGTGTTGACGATTCTGGTTCTTTCCACAATATTCGTTTCTCAGGGCTATTCTTATTATGTGGTCGGCAAGGGGGCGGTCCTCGGTTCGATCACCGGCAGCATAACTGGCCTGGTACTGCTTATTGCTTTCGTCATTTTAAGAGAAGAATGGAAGCTTTTTTTACGAATGAGAATCAAACCTGTAAATTTCATCAAAATCTCCAAAGCCCTGATTTTCCAAGGGCTGGCCTTTTGCATAACTGGCTTGATCCTTATCTTGTTTCAGTTTGTCGATTCATTGCACCTGTATTCCTTACTGAGGGAAACGGGAATGGGGGAAAGGGAAGCAAAAGAATGGAAAGGGGTATATGATCGAGGACAGCCGTTGCTTCAGCTAGGTACAGTCGTGGCTAATTCTTTTGCATTGGCGCTTGTACCTGTAATATCCGGATTCGTTCAGAGGAAAAGTGAGCATGAATTATTGAATAAGATCAAATTGGCGCTTCGTGTAAGTGCGACAATAGGACTTGCTGCTGCGATTGGGCTGGTGGTGACGATGAAGCCTGTCAACCATATGCTGTTCACGGATAACAAAGGGACGATTACTTTAGCGATTTTCTCTTTATCGATCTTATTCACATCCCTCATAATGGCAGAAGCGGCAGTGATTCAAAGTTTAGGCCATTCGTTCGTGCCGGTGATCATCACGATTGTGGGGGTTGGCAGCAAGTGGGCTTTGAACCTTGTTCTAGTGCCCCATTACAAGATCGCGGGAGCAGCCTCGGCGACAGTGCTTGCGTTTATAATCATGTCAGTATTATTTTATGTGGTATTGAGAGTACATATCAAAAAGCCATTATTTGAAAAGAAGCACGTGTTAATAATCTTGAAGAGTACGTTTTACATGGGTACTGCGGTTGTTTTATTCAATAGTTTATTCGAATTGATGTTATCAGGCGAGAGCCGCTTGTTAGCTACGATCCAAGCTTTGACCGGTGTAGGGATCGGTGCAGCCGTTTTTGTGATGACGGCCATTCGTACAGGGTTATTTAGTGAAGAAGAACTTTCACTTATACCTGCAGGCTCGAAGCTTAAACGATTTATAATAAAGAATAGGAGTATGCGAAATCATGAATGAGATTACGATAATAGGCCTTGGTGCAGGGGATTTAAATCAGCTTCCGCTAGGGATTTATAAAAAATTGATACAAACGGAACAATGTTTCGTCAGAACGATCGATCATCCGGTAATCGGGGATTTGAAAAGGGAAGGGATAAATTTCACGGCGTTTGACGGGATATATGAAAAGCACGACCAATTTGAAGCTGTATATGAAGAAATTGCCAGAATATTATTACAAGAGGCTTCAAACTGTTCCGTTCTATACGCAGTTCCGGGACATCCCATGGTTGCGGAAAAAACGGTGCAGCTTTTGCTTGAAAAGGGTCCGGCTCTTGGAATAGCCATTAAGTTGGAAGGCGGGCAAAGTTTCCTTGATCCCTTGTTTCAGGCTGTTAGAATCGATCCGATTGAAGGGTTTCAGCTATTGGATGGAACAGCTCTTTCACCAGATGATTTGCACATTGCCCAGCATATGATAATCGGACAGGTGTATGACGCATTCAGTGCATCCAATGTGAAGCTGACCTTAATGGAAAAGCTACCGGATGACTACGAGGTATATATTGTTACAGCGGCAGGAAGCAGTCAGGAAAAAGTGACAAAATGCGCCCTCTTCGAACTCGACCGTCAAATGGAGTTAAGTAACTTGACGAGTGTTTATGTCCCGCCTGTTAGCGAAGAAGCTTTACGGTATAGGGAGTTCTCTAAGCTGCGGCAGGTCATTGCAGAACTTAGAGGTCCTGACGGATGTCCATGGGATAAGAAACAAACTCATGAAAGCTTGAAGAAATATCTAATAGAAGAGGCATATGAGCTGATTGATTCCATCGATGAAGAGGACGACGAGGGCATGATTGGTGAACTTGGGGATGTCCTGCTTCAGGTGATGCTTCATTCACAAATCGGTGAAGATGAGGGCATGTTCACGATAGATGATGTGATTGAAGGCATTACGGCAAAAATGATTCGACGCCACCCTCATGTATTCGGAGATGTTAAAGTGAACGGTGAGGAAGATGTATTAGTGAACTGGCAGAAAATCAAAGAAGATGAAAAAGTGAGCGAAACAAAAGCTCCGAACTCCATATTGGATGGTATTGAGAAATCGCTGCCAAACTTACTACGGGCCGAAGAGTATCAAAAAAGGGCTGCCAAGGTTGGATTTGATTGGGATGAGGTTTCCGAAGCCTGGAAAAAGGTCAGGGAAGAAGTACAGGAATTGGAAGAGGAAATATTAAGCCCGAACAGGGATGTCGAAAGAATAAAATCAGAGCTGGGCGACCTCTTTTTTGCGCTTGTCAACATTTCACGTTATTATGACATACAAGCGGAAGAAGCCGTCTACAAAGCAAACCGGAAATTTCACCAGCGTTTTACATATATAGAAGAGTGCATTCAAAGGGCAGACAAAAAATTTGAGGATTATACATTGGAAGAACTGGATTCATATTGGGATGAAGCAAAAACTAAAGGACTTTAATTAAGGGAGAGATTTGAATGTCGATGAGATTGGATAAATTCCTAAAAGTTTCAAGGTTGATCAAGCGCCGCACACTTGCGAAGGAGGTTGCGGATAAAGGGAGAATCACGATTAACGGACAACAGGCCAAAGCAAGTTCGAATGTGAAAGATGGCGATGAGTTGACTGTAAGGTTCGGTCAAAAGCTTGTTACGGTACGTGTCGATAAAATTCAAGAAACGACGAAAAAAGAAGCCGCTGCAGATATGTATACCATCGTAAAGGAAGAAAAGCTAGCGGAGGAGTAAGGACAGGCTTGGTTCTAATTCCACTCTTACGGACATACACTTGTACAAAATCAGTGGTACTGTGAGGGATGAAAAAATGAGCCAATATATTGATCCGAATGCTGGTTATACAAAAGGAACGACCCAAGAGCATGATGTAACGATGAAAGGCCGCCGTTTGCTTGATATTACCGGTGTCAAACAAGTTGAAAGTTTCGATAATGAAGAATTTCTGCTCGAAACGTCAATGGGTTTCTTATCTATCCGGGGCCAAAACTTGCAAATGAAGAATTTAGACGTTGATAAAGGCATCGTTTCGATTAAGGGAAAGATTTTCGACCTTGTTTATTTAGATGAGCAATCAGGGGAGAAAGCTAAAGGCTTCTTTGGCAAGTTGTTCAAATGACCTTAACGATCCAATTTTATACGTTGCTTGCGATGATAGGCATGGGCAGTGGCTTTGGAGCTGCCCTGGATACGTATAGCAGGTTCCTGAATCGTTCAGAAAGGAAAAGGTGGGTTGTATTCATCCATGACTTCCTTTTCTGGATCATTCAGGGTCTCCTTATTTTTTATGTTTTGTTTTTAGTGAATGAGGGGGAGTTTCGCCTCTATTTATTTTTGGCCTTATTATGTGGTTTTTCAGCTTATCAAGCACTTTTCAAAGGTTTCTATCAACGTTCATTAGAGTTTTTGATAATACTTGTGATAAAGTTGGCGAGATTTATAACGAATTCGGTTCACATGCTGATATTTCTACCGATAAAATGGGTATTAGTATCTGTATTGGCCATCATCATCGGGATAGGTAAGTTCGTTTTGGCATTATTAAAATGGGCGGGAAAAATACTTCTCTTTATTTTGACTATATTCTGGAGACCAGTAAAAGGGATTCTGACTTATATATGGAATTTATTGCCGGTTTTTGTTACGAAAAACGTCGGGAAGTTTTATAATAAAGGAAAAGGGATTTTATTGAAAATAAAGAATTCTATATTTAGAACGCTAAATGGATGGAGAAATAAAAAGAAATGAGGAGCGATAAAAAATGAGTAGCCTGCGTAAAAAGAAAGTGGCAAAAATGGAAAATCCCTACGTCGCTCAACAAGAGAAAAAAGTACAAACCGTAGAAAAAAAGAAGCGTGGTCTAATGCGTAGATTAACCCTTTACTCAGTTTTCGCCGCTGTCTTTTTGATTTTTGCCGTTTCCACCCTCATAACGCAAAATGTTGCACTGGATGAGAAAGTTAATCAAAAGGAAGAAATGAAGGGGAAGTTAGCTGAATTGAAAAAAGACGAGACCCTTCTTAAAGAAGAAATCGTAAAGCTTAATGACGACGATTATATAGCGAAAATAGCCAGACGGGATTATTTCTTATCTGAAAAAGGTGAAATCATTTTTACCCTTCCAAAAGGGAAGGAAGATAGTGACTAATATTGACACTGTTTTTTTACTTTCGTTATAATATAATGTGAAGAGATTTTTTTAACATTTCTAAGGAGGAACATTTTTTTTATGTCAATCGAAGTAGGCAGCAAGTTACAAGGTAAAGTAACAGGCATAACTAATTTTGGTGCATTTGTAGAGCTACCTCAAGGTTCAACCGGTCTTGTCCATATCAGTGAAGTGGCTGATAATTATGTCAAGGATATCAATGATCATTTAAAAGTGGGCGATACAGTTGAGGTGAAAGTCATCAACGTTAAAGATGGCAAGATTGGCTTGTCCATAAAAAAAGCGATAGACCGTCCTGAAGGTGAGCAAAAACCTGCATACACACCACGTCCGCGCCAAGGAAGAGGGAATGACAGCCGTTCCAAAGACTTCCGCTCGAAAGGTAATGGTTTCCAGCCTAAAGAAAACTTTGAGCAAAAAATGGCTAAATTCTTAAAAGATAGCGAAGACCGCTTAACGACCCTTAAACGTAGCACCGAAACGAAACGGGGAGGTCGAGGAGGAAGACGCGGATAAAACTGCTGCTGAAAATAATAGTTTAGCAACTTTTCCTGTGAAATTATTCATAGTGTAGATAAAGGCAAGCTTGCTGGCTTGTCTTCTTTTAATTATCAACGACATAAAAAAGCGCCTCTGCACACTTACCGATATAAGTGTGCAGATGGGCGTTTTTTTTTTTATTTAGCTGGGGGTTTTAAACAAATACGA